>PBKC01000015.1 GCA_002721365.1 Rhodospirillaceae bacterium
CCTCGTCGGGGCGGACGCCCCCACGGTCGAACAGAATCTCGGCCGCCGAGACCGCCATGTCCGAGACCGCCTCGTCGGGACCGGCAATGCGCCGCGAATGAATGCCGACCTTGCTGTCGAGGAATTCAGGCTCGAAACCGAAGCGCGCAACCAGCTCGTCATTTTCGAGGCGGCCTTCGGGCAGATAGGTCGCGATATCGGTGATTCCGGGGGCTAGGCTGGACAAGGAACTACCTTCCGATCTCGGACCGTTCGGAACCGGTCACGGGCACCCGGTGCGCTCTGCTTGGCAAAGCCGCCGAACCGGCGGCCGCGTTTTGGGAGTCTGCGGTTTTTCAGGCGGTTGCAGGCGTATATAAGGATTTACAGGGTCCGAGGCCAGCGCGGATGTGATGGCCGTCACACCCGGCCCCCGCTCTTTTCCCGCTCGCGGCGGTCGGCGCCTTCCAGGTCGGCGGGCCGGCCGACGTCCTGCCAGTATTCGTGGATGGGGAACACCCCGACCGAAAGTCCGCCGCTCTGGGCGCGGCCGAGTAGGGTCGGCATGTCGACTGACTCGCCCCGAGCCACCAGCCGGCGGCATGCAGGCGAAAGCATGTAGATGCCGGCGCTGACGAGGTTCCGGACCGACGGTTTTTCGTCGATCTTCAGGAACCCGCCGCTTTCATCGTAGTGGATGACCCCGTAGGGAAGCTCCACCACATGCTCGGACGCCCCGATCGTCGCATCGAACCCGTTGCGGTCGTGGAAGTCCGTGAAGGCGGCGAAATCGAGTCCGGTCATCAGGTCGCCGTTCAGAACCAGGACCCGCGCATCGCCGAGGTCCGGCAGCAGGCCGAGCGCCCCGGCCGTGCCGAGCGGCGCCTCCTCGTACAGCAGCTCGATGCGGCCGGCGGAGCCGCGCTTGTCGACGAAGCGGGCGATCTGATCGGCGAGATAGTGGACCGCCACGAACATGCGGGCGACCCCGGCCCGTTCCAGCATGCCGATCAGGTGGTCGAGAATCGGCCGCCCGCCGACCGGAAGTAGCGGCTTCGGTGTCGTCTGCGTTCGTTCGCCGAGACGGGCACCGCGTCCCCCGGCCATGATCAGCGCGACGACGTCGCCGAGCTCGTCCGGAGCCATGACCGCGACGGCGGCGAGGTGCCCCCTCACATCGACCAGTGGCAGGAAGTCTCGCATCTCACGAAGATGCGGCAGGCGGATGTCGGGCTGGTCGACCGACCCGACCACCGGGTCGCGGTGCATGATCCGCTCGACCGGATCGCCGAGATCGATGTCGCGGAGCAGGCCACGACGGACGTCGCCGTCGGTCAGCGTGCCGAGCACCCGGCGCTCATCATCGACCACCACCTGGAAAAGATGCGGGTTCCGGTTCAGGGCCGCGATGGCCGCCCGGATGGATGTGGTCGCCGGGCAGACCAGGCCGTCGAGATCCGTCAGGATACGCATGTATCGATGAGTCCGTGCATCAGAGCCCGCGGGCGGCGGCAATCGTCTCGGCTGCCCGCCAGTCGTCTTCGGTATCGATATCGATGTTGGCGGCGCCGTCCATCGGCAGCGACAGGACCGGCGGCGGCGCGAACGACCGTGCCGCCCGGAACGCAGCGGTGCGGACCAGATAGAATGCACCGTTCGGAGTAACGACAGGGCTGCGCCGGTCTTCGGCATCGATCGCATGCAGGGTTCCGTCGTCCGCTGTCCGGAACAAACTGGCAGGCGTCCGCGCCAGTGCCTTCACCCCCAGAACGGCGTTCACCGACTCTGCCGCTGCGAGAAGATCCAGACCGCGGCGCAGGAGCCCGGGGGGTCTGAAGGGAGAAGTGACCTGTAGCAGCATCAAGAAGTCCGGATCAGCGCCTGCATCCGCGGCAAAGTGGTCGAGTGCATGGACAACCGTGTCCTCGGTCGAGGCCTCGTCCTCCGCGAGAGACGCAGGCCGCCGGAACGGCACCCGCCAGCCGAGCGCCCTGCCGGCATCGGCGATTGCGTCATCGTCGGTGGTGAGCAGCACCGGCGCGTCTATCCCGTCGGCACCAATGGCATCGGCTGTCCGCTCCATCAGCGTCCGTCCCGCCAGCGCCTTGAGGTTCTTCCCCGGAAGCCGTTTCGATCCGCCCCGAGCAGGAATGACAATGATAAGGGAACCTGCACGCACCACTATACGCCCGTTTGGCGCCGCCAAATCAAAACGGCGTCAATTGTCTCCCTGGCAGGAAGAATGTAGCTATCCGCTGACCCGATCTTCGTTCTCTCCGCAACCTTAATTTTAAGCAAATAATTTATGGCCTCTTCAAACCATTTATTGGAATAAACAACATCCTTATATTCTACCCATACCGACTTTCCATCTTTTCTTATCGGTGATTTTCGGATTATTTCGACATTGTTTTCCATATAAAGTTGCGTCAGATACAGAAATGAGCACGTATTCAGAGGCGCGCCAAGTAAAAGAATTTTTCCTCCGACATCTTTGAGTTTCCCCAAAGGAGATTCCGGCCCGAATCGATAGTTTAAGGGATGTTGGCTGACCAAACCCTCGGCATTCGGTCCGATCGCAGCGAATGAACTCTGCGGATGGGGACTGCGAATCACACCGGGATAATGCCGGAACAACTCGGCGACGACGCCCATTCGCCGTGTAGGCGTCAAGCGCGGATCGTAAGGCGGCGTTTCATCGATAATCGGCTGGACCCAGCTCTCTGGGATCGGCGGATGACGCCACTCAGCGGGGTCGGACAGCTCACCGGAATAAGTCGGCATCATCAAAGTACCTCCCGGCCCGACTACCTCAAGAAGGGAAGCGATGACAGTCTGTGCCGCACCAGGAACGAAGCCCAATTTACTTAACGAAGTATGAGCAAGAAGTGTGTCGCCCTTCTTGATACCTGCCGACATGAGATCATCGACGATTTTTGTTTTAGTAGCTAATTCCATATCACGCCATCTCGACACGCTTTTGCGATATGATTATCGTTCTAAACTTTCCACAAGGCATTTTAGCGCATCTGTTGCGCTTGATTTCTCTATATCATTCAAATTTATGAAATCATATTGCTTCATATCAAAAGAAATAGAGCTTAATCCTTCGAGAAATCTCTTCCCATCACGGATGGATGTGTCTTCTTTATGTTTTTTATTTAATATATCATCCAATTTTTCCTTAATGTTACTTCCGTCGGTGACTAAAGAAACGTGCGGCAAGCAATTATATATATTGTGTCGGCCGAATGTTATCACCGGCTTGCCCATGACCGCGGCTTCTAAGCCCGCAGTTCCCGTAATTGTGACGACCCCTTCAGCTTTTTTGATCACGTTGAGCCCCAGCTCCATCGGGTGCACAAACACGACGTTCTTGAATTCCTTTATTTGCCGATAAAAATCGGCAGGTCGCCTTCCTGCCGCAGCAAAAGTCTCTTTGACTGCGAGCTTTACCCCTGCCGGTAGATCCCGGGAGATCGCCGCTATACTCGACAACTGATAAAAATATTCCGGCGACAATACCTGCAGGGCAACCTCCGGTTCCGTATGTAAAGGATAGTATACAAATCTATCCCCTTCCAGATCGGATAAAGGTATAGAAATAGAAGACAGATATCTCAAATCTCTGCGCCTTCGCCACAAAAAACTCAATTCACTCGTGACAAAGTATCCTTTTGATTTTTCATAATTTCTTATTCTCCAATAGCTCCTTTGCAGGACAAGCTTGGCACTCTGAAAAAGAAGCCGGAAAATGCCCTGATCCTTGATAAATTTATCGCGCAGCGTCATATGTGCACGATAAGGTGCTTCTATCTCTAGAGTACTCTCTCCTTTTGCCTTAATATATTCTTCTTCTATACCCGAAGATTCGAAAAACTCGTTCTCTGCCCAATAGTGCAAATTTTTGAATCTCGATCCCGCAAGTACACGTAAGGGAATTCCATATCTTCGCGAGACAAGACATGGAACTTTACCATGCGCCATAACCAGCGTAGGTTTTTTTTGCTCAAATTCCCGAATCCAAAAATCGATTTGTGCACAAAAAGCGGCCACCATCTGTAAGTAGCTTGTTCTTTCGGAATATCGGGATCGGGGATGGTTGAATCCACCTAAAGCATATCCGCGGCCGAGATGTCGGTCACATACCGCGATTTCATTGATCGTTACGCCCAGCCATTCCTCAATCTCTTTTGCTCTATCTATGATAACGCTCTCTCTGCCTTCGGTAGTTTTTTCAACCTCGCCATAAAGATTATTATCGACATTTATACTCTCAAACAATCCGTCAGAATTTTCCTTCTGCCAAAAATTCAATTCTTGAGTTGTCGAGCAATAAAGGTGAATTTCTGCCCCATGATCCTGTCGGAGCAACTGCGCCATCTGAAGCAGAAGATGCCGATATTGGGAATGTGCAAACAAAAAAACGCGGTCCACCTTCACCCTTTCCCGCAACTCGCAATATAAAGACCGACCAACGAGCGACTTATCGCGCGCGCGCATCCAAAACCTTTTCGTGGCAGGCCCAAGGCGCACTAAATTCGGCGTCGCCGCTATGGAAGCGCTTGGCGAGAAGAACGTCCCGCGGCGGAAGATTGCCCAATAGGGCGGCGATCCGCGTGCCCGAGCAGCCGTCACCGTAAGGAGTTTCGGCGGCGAGCCGCGAGGTTCGCGTCGACACAGCCTTCAGTGCGACGGCGACCGCATCCGCTTCAGCCGGACAGTCGATGACGTTCGAGCCGCGCTCGCGTCCGTCCTGGCGGCCGCCGACGTTGACCACCGGAAGACCGAACAGGCCGGCTTCGATCAGGCCGCTCGACGAATTCCCGACCATGACCGCCGCATGGAAAAGGGCGCTGGCGTAGAGCGGGCCCAGAGTGTCGCGAAAGACTGCCCACGGACGCTCCGCGACGAAAGCCTCGATCCGCTGTCGCGCTTCGCTGCCGCCGGGGTCTGAATTGGGCGCGGTGAAGAGCGTCGGCGCCGGTTCGCGATCAAGCGCCGCCAAGGTCGCCGTGAGCGGTGCAAGCGGGTCTGCGGCATTGATTTCGGGATGGACGGTCACGAGGCGAAGGCCGGTGACGTCGTCGAAGCCGACCTCTGCCGCGAACGCATCCCGCGCAAGGCGGTTGGCCATCCGCAGGCTGTCGAGCCCCGGCGCGCCGACGACATGGACCCGCCAAGGCTCTTCACCCATCTGGACCACCCGCCCGGCCGCCACCACCGTCGAGACGGCATGGACGTGGGAAAGCTTGGTGAGCGCATGGCGGATGCGCTCATCGACCGCGCCATATGTCAGCTCGCCGCCATGGAGGTGGAGCATCGGAATGTTGAAGGCGAGGGTCGCCGTCGCTGCCGGCAGCATGTCCAGGCGATCGCCCACGACCATCACCACGTCGGGCCGAGACGTCGCGTAGAGCGCCGCGGCGTCATGGGCGATTGCCGCCATGGCGAAGCTGGCTTCCGCACCATCGCGCCCGGCCAGATCGGCCCCGCCGTCATGGACCGTTACGCCGGACGGAACTGCGACGTCCGGCGCTCCGCTTTTCCGATGCATTCCGGTCAGCAGGAGGTGGAGGTCGATTCCCGGCATTTCGGCAAGAGCCCGCCACACCGGCGACAGAATGCCGACATCCGCCCGGCTGCTCGACACGCTGACGATCCGCGTCGTCATGCCGGCACGAAGTCCTCTTCGCGGAGCGGCGCATCCACGGCCACGCCTGCATCGAGGCGGCGGCCGACCGGCGACTGCGAGGGCGGAAGACTGGTGGCCGGTCGCTTCAGAACCACGTCCACGGCAGCGATAGTCGACCCTGCGCGAAGGTCTCGCGCGGCATGCCAGCTCCGCCGGACAAGCCGGGCCGTCTCGACCTCCTCGGGCACCGGGGCCTTCACGCCATCGCCGAGCGCCATGGCGGTGTCCCGCACCCGGCGAACGAGGCGAGCCAGGGCTTCCGGCTCCAGCGAAGCCGCGTGGTCGGGCCCGGGCAGGTTCCGGTCGAGGGTGAAATGCTTCTCGATCACCGTCGCACCGAGCGCCGTTGCGGCGACGGAGACATGATCGTCGAGGGTATGGTCGGAATAGCCGACCGGGCGCCCAAGGGCTTCGCCCATCGTCACCATCGCCCTAAGGTTCACCCGTTCGATCGGACAGGGATAGAGCGAGGTGCAGTGAAGGACGGTCACCGGCCCGGCGCCGTTCTCTTCCAGCACCGCCACCGCGGCCCGGACTTCATCGAGCGTCGCCATGCCGGTCGACAGGAAGACCGGCAGGCCGAACCGCGCGAAGGAAGCCAGCGCCGGATGGTTAGTGAGCTCGCCCGAGGCGACCTTGATGTATTCCATCCCCAGCGCCACCAGCGCCTCGGTCATGCCGGCCGAGAAGGGGGTGCATAGGAAGCCGATGTCGGCCGAGCGACAAGCCGCGGCGATCTGCGCGAAGTCGTCCAGGGTCAGTTCCAGCGCCTTCAGCATGCTGCGCTGATCGCGCGCGCCGGCATTGGCCAGCTGATAGGCCGCAGCGGCACAATCGGCGCTCGCCAGTTCGTTGGCCTCAAAAGCCTGGAACTTGACGAGGTCCACGCCGCAATCGGCGGCGGCACGGACCATGGCGCAGGCACGTTCGACCGAGCCGTTATGGTTGACCCCGGCTTCGGCAATGACGATGGGGCCGTGCCAGCTCATGCCGCCGCCCGGCTCAAGGCAGGAACCAGGGCATCGGGCGCAACCTTGCCGCCCGGTAGCACCACCGCCCCGGCGCCGATCAGCGCACAGGCCCCGATGCGGCACCCGCCGAGAACGATCGCGCCCGGGGCGATATGCGCGCCCTCGCCCACCACGCTATCATGCTCGACGATAGCGCCGGTGTTGACGATGGCTCCGCGTCCGATGACCGCACCCGGCTGAATCACTGCCCCCGCCAGAACGACCGCCCCTGCAGCGAGCGCGGCGCTCGCACTGACGATCGCGCTGGGGTGAATCGCGTCGCGTGCCGCCAATCCCCGCGCGCAAAGTGCGTCGAGCACGCCCAACCGCCCGCGAAGGGCAGCGGGCGTCACACCGCCGATCCCGACGACGAAGGCCGCGCCTTCCGGAATCGCATCCTCCGCAACCTGCGGCAGGTCCAGCCAGTCGGCCGGCTGCGGGTCGGCGTAAGCGGTAAACGGCGTCCCGTTCGCCGTCATCATTTCGACGATCGTCTTGGCATGTCCGCCGGCGCCGACCAGGACCAGGGTCATGCCGCCGCCGCGAGCGGTTGACCCGCCCAGCCCGAAAGCGCGGCGATCACCTGATCCTGCTCTGCCGCGGTGAGGCGGCTGCTGCAGGGAAGCGTCACCACCGATCCCGACAGGCGCGATGCGACGCCGCGGCGGAGACGCGGATAGGCGACGTAGGGCGGCTGGTCGGCGAGCGTCCGCCAGAAGACCCGCGCCTCGACGTCACGGGACGCCATATGCGCCACCAGGGACCGCGCGTCGTCTTCCGAGGCACAGAGCAGATTGTAGAGCCAGCAATTGCTGTCGGCCCAGGCGCAGCGCGGCATTGCTGAAAGATCGTCGCGTTCCCCGACCACGGAGTCGTAGCGCGCGGCGATCGCCCGCTTCGCGGCCAGCATCTCGTCCAGCCGCTCGAGTTGCGCCAGCGCGACGGCGGCATTCAAATTGGTCATTCGGTAGTTGTAGCCCGCGGCATCGACCCGATAGTCGGCACTCGCCCGCGCCTGGGCGCTGAGGTGGTGCGCCTTTCGGGCCAACGTCTCGTTATCGGTGACGATCGCGCCACCGCCACCGGCGGTAACCAGCTTGTTGCCGTTGAAGCTGAAGATCGCAGCGTCGCCGAGCCCGCCCGCCGGGCGGCCACGGTAGCGTGACCCGATCGCACCCGCGGCATCCTCATAGAGCGGCACACCGGCATCGCTGCAGATTTGTGCAAGAATGTCCATGTCCGGCGGGTGACCGCTGGCATGAACGGCGACGACGGCGGACGCCCCTTCCCGCCGAACGGCCTCTGCAACCAGGGTCGGATCGAGCGTCCAGCTTTCCGCCGTGACGTCGACGAAGACGGGCGTCGCCCCGGCATGGATGACGGCGTTGACCGTCGCGGCAAACGTCCAGTCGGGCAGCACGACCTTGCTGCCGGCCCCGATCCCCGCCGAAACGAGAACGAGCTCCAGCGCCGTGGTGCCGTTGACGGTCGCGACGCCGTAACGGCAACCCGCCTCCGCCGCGATGATCTCTTCCAGCCGGTTCACGAACGGGCCGGCCGAGGAAATCCAGTTGTCGGCCACACACTGTGCCAGATATGCGGCCTCGTTGCCGCGGAGGTCAGGAACGGTGAGCGGCACCCGCATGGCGGTCAGCCCCGGCCCCTGGCGATGAAGCCGTGCAGGATGTCGGGTACGACTACGCGATCCTCGCCGACGGCCGCACAGGCCTCCGCATATGCGTCCGCCGCGCCATGACTCACTGCGATCACCCAGCGCTCGACATCGGCGACGGCATCGCCATCGACCGCCTCCACACCGCAGATACGGCCGGTCCCTTTGTCGGTGCGGACCACACCCGCGACGGTGATCGGCCTGTTCAAGCTGCACAGCACGGCGATCTCGGCTAGGTCCTCGGCGCCACAGATTGCGATACGCCGAATCTCCGCCGCCTCCAGCTCGTCCATCAGACGATCGAAGCTCTGTCGCGCGCGACGGAAGAAACGCAGGGACTCGCTGAAATATTCAGCGGTCAGGCGGCTCTTCTCGGCGAATCCCTTGGGCGTCAGGTAGTAGCGATAGCGCCGCGCCGGCACCTCGGAAACCTTGATCAACCCCTTGCGAACACAGCGTTTCACATAGGTGTTGGTCATGCCGAGCGCGATGCCGAGATCGCTCGCCAACTTGCGCTGATTGACCTCCTCGCCACGGTCGATGTGTTCGAGCAGGTCGCGGATGATGGTTTCTTCGCGGTCCACGGAGATATCGTCGGAGTGCGTCTGTGCCGGCCTTCGGCCATGCTACCGCCGGTCCGGGTGACAAGCCGCCAGCCGGTCCGGGAACGTCCGGTCACCATCATGTTCATTCCATGAACGCGGTCAAGATCGATGTTCACGAAATGAACATCATCCCCACAATTCCCGCTGGGCCCTGTTGCGCCGCCAATAAGGATCGCCTAAACAACGAAAGGGGCTGCCAGCAACGCTTTGTTCACCAAGTTGCCCTAGAAAGCACCTCCCATCGCGCCTCTAAACCGGTGAATTCCATCATGCTGACACATCTCGACGCCCTCGAGAGCCAGAGCGTCTATATCTTCCGCGAAGCCTTCAATCGCATCGACAAGATCGGCATGCTGTGGTCGATCGGTAAGGATTCGAACGTCATGCTGTGGCTGGCGAAGAAGGCGTTCTTCGGGCACGTGCCGTTCCCGGTCGTCCACGTCGACACCGGCAAGAAGATGCCGGAGATGTACGAGTTCCGGGACAGGTACGCGAAGGAATGGGGGCTCGACCTCGTTCTCGGCGACTGCCCGCCGGTCGAATCCATGGACCAGAGCCTGCCGCCCGCAGCGCGCTCGGCCGCCCGCAAGACGGCCGGTCTGAAGAAGATCATCGAGCAGCACAAGTTCACCGGCATCATTGCCGGCATCCGCCGCGACGAGCAGGCGACCCGCGCCAAGGAACGCGTGTTCAGCCCGCGCGCCGAGAATGCGCAGTGGGACGTCCGCAACCAGCCGCCGGAGTTCTGGGACCAGTACAACACCGAATTCCCCCCGGGGACGCATATCCGCATCCACCCGCTCCTGCACTGGACCGAGATCGACATCTGGCGTTACGTGCAGCGTGAGAAGATCCCGATGGTCGATCTCTATTTCGCCAAGAACGGCAAGCGCTATCGCTCGCTCGGCGACAAGGACATCACCTTCCCGATCGACAGCAACGCGGAGACCATCGAAGAAATCATCGCCGAGCTGGAGGCCACCAAGGCGCCGGAGCGCGCCGGGCGGGCCATGGATCATGAAGCGGAGGACGCGTTCGAGCGCCTTCGCGCCGACGGTTACATGTGAGCGGAGGGCAAACCATGACCACACCCCGTGAAGCCCTGCGCATCGTCATCGTCGGCCATGTCGACCATGGCAAATCGACCCTCGTCGGCCGCCTGTTCTACGACACCGGCTCGCTGCCGGAAGGGCGCTTCGAAGCGATCCAGGATATGTGCCGCCGCCGCGGCATGCCGTTCGAATGGGCGTTCCTCACCGACGCGCTGCAGGCGGAGCGCGACCAGGGGATCACCATCGACACCACCCAGGTCTGGTTCCGGACGCCCAAGCGCGAGACGGTTATCATCGACGCCCCCGGCCACAAGCAGTTCTTGAAGAACATGGTGACCGGCGCGGCGAGCGCGGAAGCGGCGCTGCTGATCATCGACGCCGAAGAAGGCATGCGCGAGCAGTCGCGCCGCCACGGCTATCTGCTCCACCTGCTGGGCATTTCCCAGGTCGCGGTGGTGGTCAACAAGATGGACCGGGTCGGCTATTCGCGTGAGCGCTTCGTCGAAGTCGAGCGGGACTGCGCCAGCTATCTCAGCGGCATGGGCGTCGTTCCGTCGGCTATGGTCCCGGTGTCGGCCCGCGAAGGCGACAACATCGCCGAGCGTTCGGCCAATATGCCCTGGTATGACGGCCCGACCGTGATCGAGGCGCTGGACGACTTCCATCCCATGCCGTCGGCGGCCGACCTGCCGCTGCGCATGCCGATCCAGGACGTCTACCGCTTCGACGACCGGCGCATCTTCGCCGGCCGCGTCGAGAGCGGCATCCTCCGGGTCGGCGACACGGTGATGTTCTCGCCGTCGAACCGCACCGCCAAGGTCAAGACCATCGAAGCCTGGTCGGCCGACCAGCCGATCGAGGTGCGCGCCGGTCAGTCGGTCGGCTTCACCCTCGACGACCAGCTGTTCGTCGAGCGCGGCGAGGTGGTGAGCCACACCGACAGCCTGCCGGTCGAGACCAACGTGTTCCGCGCCCGTATCTTCTGGCTGGACGAGCAGCCGATGGTCCCGGGCCGGGCCTATAAGATCAAGCTCAACACCACCAGCACCGACGTGCGGCTGCAGTCGGTCGAGAAGGTCATCGACTCCCACGACCTGAGCTCCGTCGCGGGCGACCGTGTCGAGCAGAACGCGGTGGCCGAGGTGGTGCTGCGCGGCCGCACGATGCTGGCCCTCGACGAGCACGCCACCAACCCGCGGATGGGCCGTTTCGTCATCACCGACAACTACCGGATCGTCGGCGGCGGCATCATCAGCATGGAGGGCTATCCCGACCAGCGGCAGCTCATCACCTCGCTGGCGACCAACATCACCCAGGTCGAGAAGGGCATCAACGCCGAGGTCCGCTGGAGCCGCAACGGCCACCGCGGCGGCGTGCTGTGGTTCACCGGCCTGTCCGGCGCCGGCAAGTCCACCGTGGCCCTGGCGGTCGAGCGTGAGCTGTTCCGCCGCGGCTACCACGTCTACGTGCTGGACGGCGACAATGTCCGCGCCGGGCTGAACGCCAATCTCGGCTTCTCGCCGGAAGAGCGCGCGGAGAACATCCGCCGTGTCGGCGAGGCGGCGGCCTTGTTTGCCGATGCCGGATTCATCGTCGTCACCGCGTTCATCTCGCCCTACCGGTCGGACCGCGACCGTGCCCGCGAGGCGGCCATGCGGGTGGTCGGCGAGGGGGCCTTCCACGAGATCCATATCGACGCGTCGCTGGCAGTTTGCGAGCAGCGCGATCCCAAGGGTCTCTACAAGCGCGCCCGCACCGGCGACATCCGCGACTTCACCGGCATCTCCGCGCCGTACGAAGCACCGGACGCGCCGGAGCTGACCGTGAGCACCGACAAGCAGACGGTCGAGGAAAGCGTCGCCCAGATCCTGGGCTACGTCGACCAGAAGCTCGCCAACTGATGGCCGAGGACAGGCAGAAGCTCCTGCATGCGCTGTGCGAAATCGCGCAGCGGGCAGGGGCCGAAATCCTCCGCCATTACGACGGCAAGGTGGAAGTTCAGCGCAAGGCCGATGACTCCCCGGTCACGGCGGCCGACGAGGCCGCCAACGACCTGATCGTCGACGCCCTGCAGAGCCTGACGCCGGACATCCCGGTCGTCGCCGAGGAGAGCGTCGCCCGCGGCGATATCCCGGCGACCGCCGGCGGCGCCTTCTGGCTGGTGGACCCGCTGGACGGCACCAAGGAGTTCATCAGCCGGAACGGCGAGTTCACCGTCAACATCGCCCTGATCGAAGGGGGCAAACCGACGATGGGCGTGGTTCTGGCCCCGGCCATCGGCGAGCTTTATTCGGGGGCGGCGGGAATCGGGGCGTTCCTCGCCACCGACACCGAGCCGGCGATGAAGATCACCGCGCGGCGGCAGGCCGAGGACGGCGCCGTCGTGCTGGTCAGCCGTTCGCACCGCGACAAGGCGACCGATGAATACCTCGCCACGGTGAAGGTGAAGGACGAACGGTCGGCCGGCAGCTCGCTCAAGTTCTGCGTCGTCGCGGCGGGCGAGGCCGACATCTACCCGCGCATGGGCCGGACCATGGAATGGGACACGGCCGCCGGCCACGCTGTCCTGTCCGCAGCGGGCGGCCGCGTCGAAACTCTGGACGGCGACGAGCTGGTCTACGGCAAGCCGGGCCACGAGAACCCCTGGTTCGTCGCGTTCGGCGTCAAGGACTGAGCACCAGGTTCACGGCCGCTCGATATCGGTGGACGGCACCGTCACGCTGATCGAGCGGCCGAGAAGCCCCAGCAGCACAACGACCCGTTCATCGTCGTCACGGGCCTGGAAGATTCCTTCCAGGTCGGCGAGCGGGCCGGCGACGATCCGTACCGGATCGCCGCTTTGAAAGCTTTCGGCCGACAGGATGACATAGCCGTCGGCATCGCATCCGCCCCTCAGTCCTTTGACGACCGCGTCATCGATCGGCGTCGGCCCGTCGCTGTTGCCGACCAGAGACCGCACCCCGTAGGTCGACAGGATCCGGCGCCATTGCTCCGCCGCGAGATCCAGATGCACGAACAGATAACGCGGGAAGACCGGCCGGGCGACGATCTCGCTGCGCCCGGCATGACGGCGGCGGCGGCGATACTCCGGCAGCCAGGTTTCGAAGCCCTGACGCTTCAGATTGGTGACCGCCCGCCCTTCCGACTGCGGCAGCGTGTGAACCACGTACCAACGCTTCATGACGGTTCCGCCACTAAAGGTCTCCGAGGGCGATATCGCCGCGTATGAGATAGGTGAGGATCGCCGCGTATTCATGCAGGGCGGCGCGGCTCTGCGCCAGCCCGACCGCGCTCGGCAGCAATTCCATCCAGCCCCGGGCGGGGCTATCCTCGACCAGCGACGGCGGGCTCCGCAGCACTTCGATCCCGTGATGCCGGAGGCTCGCCGCCATTCGCGCGAAATGAACCGGCGAGGTCACCAGGACCACCTGTGGCCCCTCTTTGCCGCCCAGCATCCCGGCCAAGGCCGCCGCTGTCTCGCGCGTATTCCGGGCCGCCGTCTCCAGCCTGATTCCGGGTCCATCCAGATCCATGACCCGCGCCACCACGGTCGCCTCCGGCGGCTGGTCCCCGAGCGGCGCGCCACCGGCGACGACCAGCGCCGCGCCTGAGGACCGGTGCTCCGTCATCCCGACCGCGGTGCGACGGATCGTTTCCGCAGACGGCCACCAGACGCCCGCCCCGTCGACGAAAATTCCTGCGGTCGGAACGACTACCGCGTAACGACCCATCGGCTCGGCACCGCGCATCGCGCCGGCCGCCAACGGGCGGGACAGAGCCTCCGCCACCATGGGCAGGCTGAGCGCAGTCAGCACGGCCGTCGCCAAAACGAACAGGGCGTTCCGCAGACGACCCCATCGCCAGACGAGCAGTGCCGCCAGCATCAGCAGCAGGACCGGAATCGGCATCGCGAACAGGGTTTCGAGAACGTCCCGCATCGCCGCCGATCACACCCGGTCGCGAAAGCATTGTGATGCCCGACCACCCAAAGTAAAAACCGGCATCAATGTCGAAACGCTCCTCATCATCGCGGGTGGCGCCGGGAATCGCCGGCCGGCCGTGCCGCTTCGAACGCGCGCTGGACCGTGGCATCGGACCCGAGAATAGCCATCGCTTCCAAGCCGTCATCCCCGATCATGCGAACGGAGGTCGAACCGCCTGATGGCCTATGACGGCAAGAAGGTCCTCGTCACAGGGGCCGACGGCTTCATCGGTTCGCACGTCGTCGAGCAGCTCGCGGCCGCCGGCGCTTCGGTTACCGCGCTCGCACTTTACGACGCCTTCGACCGCAGCGGCTGGCTCGACAGCCTGCCGGCCGAAACCCGGTCCGCGATCCGCATCGAGCGCGGCGACATGCGGGATGCCGGCTTCGTCGGGCGCCTCGCCGCCGGCCACGACATGGCGTTTCACCTCGCCGCACTGATCGCCATCCCGTACTCCTACGCGGCGGCGCAGTCCTATGTGGACGTCAACGTCACCGGGACCCTCAACCTGTTCGAGGCGGCCCGGATGCACGGTCTGGAGCGCATCGTCCACACCTCGACCAGCGAGGTCTACGGGACCGCGCAGACGGTGCCGATAGCCGAGGACCACCCGCTGCAGGCGCAGTCGCCTTACGCCGCCAGCAAGATCGGCGGCGACATGATGGCGATGGCCTATGCGCGCTCCTTCGATCTGCCGGTCGTGGTGCTGCGGCCGTTCAATACCTACGGGCCCCGCCAGAGCGAACGGGCGGTGATCGCCAGCGTGATCCGTCAGGTTCTGGATCCCGCCTGCCAGACCGTTCGGGTCGGCGACACCACGCCTAAACGCGATTTCACCTTCGTTGGCGATACCGCCGCCGCTTTCCTCGCCGCCGGCGGCGCCGACGGCCTCGACTTCGGCGAGCCCTACAACTGCGGAAGCGGGATCGCGGTGACCATCGGCGAGATGATCGACACCGTGCAGTCGCTCGCCGGCACCGCGAAGGCGATCGAGACCGAAGCGGCGCGCTTCCGGCCGGAGAATTCGGAGGTCCGCATGCTGCTTGCCGACGCGACGCGCTTCATCGCCGCCAGCGGATGGCGGCCGCAGACCGATTTCCGCGCTGGCCTCGACCATACGATCGCCTGGTGGCGCGACCGGCTTAAGGCGGGCGTCGTCCGACCGGACGCCCGCTATTCGGTCTGACCCGATGGCATCGTCGAAGGCTGGGGCCGCCACGGTGATCGAACGGACGCCCGCACAATCCGCACCGCTTCCTTTGTCCCCGACCAAGGAAGCGACGCGACGCCTGGCCGATTCCGTCGCCGCCGAGCGCAAATCGTGGATCGGGCGGAACCGCTACTACTACGAGGACCATTACCGCTACATGCGGTTCCTGGTCCCCAAAGGGTCCCGCGTCCTCGATCTCGGCTGTGGAACCGGCGATCTGCTGGCGGAACTGGAACCCTCCCACGCTGTCGGGGTCGATCTCAGCGAGGCGATGATCGACATCGCCCGACGGGAACATCCGGGCTACGCGTTCCATGTCGGGGACGTCGAGGACCCGGCGGTCATCGCCGGCCTGGAAGGGCCGTTCGACGTCATCATCCTGTCGGACACCATCGGCAGCCTGGAAGACATCGAGGCCACCCTTTACGGCCTGCAGCCTCTGTGCGGTCCGGAGACACGCCTCGTGATCTCCTACTATTCGCGCGGCTGGGAACCGCTGCTGAAGCTTGCCGAGCGGATGGGTACCAAGCAGCGGCAGCTCCCCCTGAACTGGCTGTCGACCAGCGACATCGCCGGTCTCTTGTCGCTCGCCGATTTCGAGATCATCAAGCGCGAGTGGCGCCAGCTTCTGCCCAAGAGATTTCTTGGCCTGGGACCGCTGGTCAACGGGACCTTGGCGCCGATTCCGGGCATTCGGCGCCTGTGCTTCCGCAACTACGTCGTCGCTCGATCGATCATCGAGAAAGCGCGGCCCTACCGCTCCGCCACCGTGTTGGTACCCTGCCGGAACGAGCGCGGCAATATCGAGGCCGCCGTCCAGCGCACGCCGCAGTTCTGCGACGACGTCGAGATCCTGTTCGTCGAGGGCCACAGCGCCGACGGCACGCTGGAGGAGATCGAACGCGTCCGCGACGCCTATCCCGACCGCGACATCAAGGTCTTCGTCCAGCCGGGCAAGGGCAAGGGCGATGCCGTCCGCCACGGCTTCGCCAATGCCCGCGGCGACGTGCTGATGATCCTGGACGCCGACCTCACCATGCCGCCCGAGGCGCTGCCCAAGTTCTACAACGCGCTGGCGAGCGGCAAAGGCGAGTTCGTGAACGGCACGCGGCTGGTCTATCCGATGGAGCAGCGGGCGATGCGCCCCCTCAACCTGATGGCCAACCGCACCTTCTCGCTGGTGTTCTCCTGGCTGCTGAACCAGCGGTTCACCGACACGCTGTGCGGGACCAAGGCGCTGAGTCGGGAGCATTACCGGCGGATCGCCGAGGGCCGCGACTATTTCGGGTCGTTCGATCCCTTCGGCGATTTCGACCTCCTGTTCGGGGCTGCCAAGGCGAACCTGAAGATCGTCGAGATCCCCATCCGCTATGCGGAGCGGCGCTACGGCGCGCCGCAGATTTCGCGCTTCCGCGACGGATGGTACCTGCTGCGCATGGTCGCCTTCGCGTACCGCAAGCTGAAGATCCCGTGACCGCCCCCATCGCCGTCGGATGGCGGCAACGGCCGTTCCTTCTTACCTTCCTGGCCGCCCTCACCGTCCGGCTGGCCTACGACCTCATCCTTTACGGGTCGATGGGCCCCAACGGACTGGCCATCGAGGATTCGCGCGACTATCTGACGCTCGGCGCCAACCTTCTGGCCTATGGCGACTTCGTCGACGTCACCGCGCAAGGGACGCTCGTCCCCCATTTCCAGTTCCTGCCGGTGTACCCGCTGATCCTCGCCGTCCATATGGCGCTGTTCGGTGCGGACCCGCTGTTCCCGGTGCTGACCCAGGCCTTCGTAGGGGCGCTGACCTGCGTCCTGATCGCCAGGACCGCCGCGGTGATCGATCCCCGGCTCGCCCTGCCCGCCGGTCTGTTCGCCGCGGTCAACCCGACATTGTTCATTCTCGACGGGCTGGTCCTGACCGAAACGTTCTTCATCCTGTTCTGCGCGCTGTCGATGCTCTCCGCGCTCCGCTGGCTCGAAGCGCCGAACTGGCGGTGGACGATCCTCCTGGCGCTGAGCCTCGGTCTCGGCCTGTTCACGCGGACGATGCTGTTGCCGTGGGTCGCGGCGGTTCCCGTGCTGCTGGCGATCGCCGCACTCGTCCTCCGCCGTTTGACCGTCCTCGCCGCCATCCAGCTTCTCGCCGTGGTGGTGGGAGCGATCCTGGTGGTCGCACCGATGATGGTCCGCAATCAGGAGACCTTCGGCACGTACCAGCTTACGGCGCAAAGCGGCACGGTCTTCCTGCTGTGGATGGTCCCGCTGACCATGGAGGCCGCCGACGGTACACCCCACGCGGCCGGCGCCGAGCAAATGCGAAAGCGTTACGAAGAACGCTATGGTGACCAGGGCCTGGATCCGTTCGCGCAATCGAGCGCCATGACCGCGGTAGCCATGGAAGCCTTCGCGGAGTTGGGACCGCTCCCGATCCTCAAGGCCTGGAGCTACGGCGCGGCCATCAACCTGCTCGCGCCGGCCGTCATTCTGTCACCGCCCGTCCGTCTTCTGCCACGGACCGGGTTCTACGCCTTCGAAGGCGACAGCAAGGTCGAGAAGATCATCGCCTTCCTGTTCCACAACGATAATCCGCTCTATGGCTGGGTCTTGCTGCTGGGCAGCGTTGGCGTCGTCGCCTGTCGTCTGGTCCAGCTCTACGGTTTCTTCACAACCCTGCGCAGCGGGCGATTCGGCGCGATGGCGGCCCTGCTGCTGCTCGCATGGATCGGCTTCATCCTTGCCGTCAACGGACCCGTGGCCTCGCCCAAATACCGCCAGCCGGCCGAAATCGCCCTGACGATCTTCTTCGCAGCCGGCCTGCGCGCGGCGATCGACCGGCGCTCGGAACGGGCGCCGGTACCGGTCGGCTAGGGGCGTCCGATGGCGGCGGCCTATCCCGGCTTCGCCGGTGACTGGGAGGCAGCGGCAGTCACTTTCGCGGCCGCCGGCCTGATCGCCTGGGCGGGGACCGGAACGGTGCTCCACCTGCTCCGCCGCCATGAGATCCTGGACCGCCCCAACGAGCGCAGCAGCCACGTCGTCGCCACGCCGCGCGGCGGTGGCATCGCCGTGGTCGGCGCAATCCTGGTCGCCGTGGCCCTGTTGGCGGACGATCTGCCCTGGCTTGTCTTGGCCGCGGTCGCGGCCCTCGCGGCGGTATCCTGGATCGACGACCTGCGGGGACTGCCCCCGTTGCCGCGCTTCCTGTTCCAGGGGCTGGTGGTTCTTGCCGTCGTGTTTCTGGCCCCCTGGGACGGGCTGGTCTTTCAGGGCCTGCTGCCGGTCGCGCTGGATCGCCTGCTCGCGGCCGGCGTTCTGCTGTATTTCCTGAACATCTTCAATTTCATGGATGGAATCGACGGAATCACGGGCGTCGAGACCGTCTGCATCGGTCTCGGGCTCGCCCTGGCGGGCGTCGTTTCGGAAGGAAACACGCTGCTGGCCGTGGCAGCGACGGCGGCCGCGCTCGGGTTTCTCGTCTGGAACTGGCAGCCGGCGCGGATCTTCATGGGCGACGTCGGCAGCGTGCCGTTGGGCTTCCTGCTCGGCTGGCTGCTGCTGTCGGCTGCGGCGGCCGGCGCATGGTCGGTGGCGTTGCTGCTGCCCGCCTACTACCTGGCCGATGCCTCGCTCACCCTGCTTCGCCGGGCCGCCCGGGGCGAGCGGGTATGGCGGGCGCATCGCGAGCATTTCTATCAGCGCGCGGTCCAGGGAGGCTTGAGCCACGCGGCAGTGAGCCGGTCGGTCCTCGCCTGCGGACTGGGCCTTGTCGCTATCGCCGCAGCCGACACTTGGCTACCCGTTCCGACGCTTCTCGCTCTCTTCGCCGGAGCGGTTCTGGTCTTGGGGCTGTTGTGGTACCTTCGCCGCGCAGCCGCCCGTTCAGGACATGATGCCCGTTAAGCGCTTCCGATTGGACCGCCCGATCGTCGCTGCCATCCATGACGTGATCATGGCGGCGCTGTCCTTCGTGCTCGCCCTCTACCTGCGGCTCGGCGACGATTTCTGGAACCAGACCAGCGGCTTCCTGATCGAGGGGACCCTGCTGTTCACCGCGATCAGCGCCGCCGTATTCTCGTGGATGCGGCTCTATCGCGGCGTCTGGCGCTATGCCTCGGTCAACGACCTCATCGCTTTGACCAAGGCAGCGACGCTGGCCATCCTGGTGTTCATGCCGGCGATGTTCCTGCTGACCCGGCTGGAGCTGCTGCCGCGATCGACGCCGATCATCAACTGGTTCGTTCTTCTGGCGCTGCTCGGTGGTCCGCGGTTGCTCTATCGCCTGATCCGCGACGGAAATTTCGGCGGCTTCCGCACGCCGGGAAGCGACCGCCGTGTACCCGCTCTGCTGGTCGGGGCGAGCGACGCGGCGGAGCAGTTCATCCGCGAAATGGATCGCGCAAAGGCGGCCTATCGGGTGGTCGGCCTGATCGATGACGACCCCGCCAATATCGGGCGCAATATCCGCGGCGTCCGCGTTCTGGGGGACCTGGACAGCGTCGAGCGCGCGGTGGAGAAGCTCGACCGCCGCGGCAAGCGGCCGCAGCGCCTGCTGCTCGCCGACGACGAACTCTCGGGACCGGCGGTGCGGGACCTGCTGGCCAAGGCCGAGAAATTGGGGCTGACCATGGCGCGGCTGCCGCGGCTCACCGATTTCCGGTCCGGCGAGGGCGACGGCATGGAGGTTCGGCCCATCGCGGTGGAGCACCTGCTCGGCCGCCCGCAGACGGTGCTCGACCGCGACAGTATGCGCGCGTTGATCACCGGCCGCCGCGTCCTGGTCACCGGTGCAGGCGGCACCATCGGCGGCGAGCTTTCCCGGCAGGTCGCCGCCTATGCACCGGCCGAGATCACCCTGCTGGATAATGGCGAACACAATCTCTACCGCATCGACATGGAGCTGGCGGAGTCCGCGCCCGACTGTCCGCGCCACGCCATCCTGGGCGACATCCGCGACCGCGCCGCTTTGGCGGCGACCTTCCGCGACTCACGGCCCGAGATCGTTTTCCATGCCGCAGCTTTGAAACATGTGCCGATGGTCGAGACCAACCTGATCGAAGGCGCGGTCACCAACGCCGTCGGCACGCGCAACGTCGCCGATGCCGCCCGCGAGCACGGCGCGCTGGCGATGGTGATGATCTCGACCGACAAGGCCGTCAACCCGACCAACGTGATGGGCGCCACCAAGCGGATCGCCGAGCAGTACTGTCAGGCGCTCGACCTGGAAGCGGCGCGATCGGGCGGCACGCGCTATCTGACGGTGCGGTTCGGCAATGTGCTGGGGTCGACCGGCTCGGTGGTGCCGTTGTTCGAACGCCAGCTTCGCGCGCGGCGGCCGCTGACGGTAACGCACCCGGAGGCCACCCGCTATTTCATGACCGTGCGCGAGGCGGTCGAACTGGTGCTGCAAGCCTCGGCCAAGGCACTCGACACCGACACGACCTTCGGCGGCATCTATGTGCTGGATATGGGCGAGCCGATCCGTATCGCCGATCTCGCCGCACAGATGATCCGGCTGGCCGGCCTCCGGCCCAATATCGACATCCCGATCGACTTCGTGGGTCTGCGGCCCGGCGAAAAGCTTCACGAGGAGCTGTTCCACGAGTCGGAACCGATGGTCGCCACACGCCATGCCGGCATCCGGCTCGCCAAACCACGACCGGCCGAGCTCGACCTCCTTTCCCGGCGTCTCGACGCCTTGGCGACCGCCTGCGCGGCCCGCCATCTCGACGAGGCGCGGCGCCTGATCGCCGGCCTCGTCCCCGAATTCCGCAGTACCGCGGCCATTGCCGCCGCCCAATAGGAAGCAAAGACCCTTTCGCCATGACCGAGCCCGCACCCATCTCCATCACTCGCGCCCTGCTGTCGGTTTCCGACAAGACCGGCCTCGTCGAATTCGCCCGTTTCCTGGCGGATCGGGGGGTCCATCTGCTGTCGACCGGCGGCTCGGCACGAACCATCCGCGAGGCCGGCATCCCGGTGACCGACGTCTCCGAGTACACGGATTTCCCGGAAATGATGGGTGGCCGCGTGAAGACCCTGCACCCGATGATTCACGGCGGCATCCTGGCGCGGCGCGACGATGCGGGCGATCGGAAATCGATGGAAACCCATGGCATCGGCGCCATCGACCTCGTCGTCATCAATCTCTATCCGTTCGAAGCGACCGTCGCGTCGGGCGCCGACTTCGACACCTGCATCGAGAACATCGACATCGGCGGCCCGGCGCTGATCCGCTCGGCAGCCAAGAATCATGCGGCGGTCACGGTCGTCGTCGACCCCGCCGACTACGACGAGGTGACCGCCGAGATGACGGCCAACGACGGCTCCGTCGGCGGCGCCCTTCGCCGCCGCCTCGCCGCCCGCGCCTATGCCCGCACCGCTGCCTATGACGCGGCCATCGCCCACTGGTTCGCGGCCGAGGACCACGAAACCCTGCCGGAGCGGCTGGTGATCGGCGGACGGCGGGCGGAGCTTCTCCGCTACGGCGAGAACCCGCACCAGCAGGCCGCATTCTATCGCACCGCCGACGATCGCCCCGGCGTGACGCAGGCACGCCAGCTTCAGGGCAAGGCGCTGAGCTACAACAACATCAACGATACCGACGCCGCCTTCGAACTGGCTGCCGAATTCGACGGTCCGGCCGTCGCGATCATCAAGCACGCCAATCCGTGCGGCGTCGCGTCCGCGCCGTCGCTCAGCGAAGCCTATGACCGAGCGCTGGCCTGCGATCCGGTCAGTGCCTATGGCGGCATCATCGCCGTCAACCGGCCGCTCGACGGTGACACGGCGGCAGCGGTCGCCAAGCTGTTCGCCGAAGTGGTGATCGCCCCGGAAATCACCGAGGACGCCCGCAAGGCTCTGTCGACCAAGAAAAATCTGCGTGTGCTGGAAACCGGCTCGGTCCCGGACAAGCGGGGCGAAGGTCTGCTGGTGAAAACGGTGGCCGGCGGCCTGCTGGTCCAGACCCGCGACAATGTCAGCGTCGGGCTGGACGACCTGAAGGTGGTGACCAAGCGCACGCCGACAGAGGCGGAACTCGCCGACCTTCTGTTCGCCTTCTCGGTCTGCAAGCACGTCAAGTCGAACGCCATCGTCTACGCGAAGGGCGGCGCCACTGTGGGTATCGGCGCCGGCCAGATGAGCCGGGTCGATTCGGCACGGATCGCGGTGGAGAAATCACGCCAAGCCGCTGCGGCAGCCGGTGAGAGCGGGGCGCGCACCGAAGGGGCGGTGGTCGCCTCTGACGCCTTCTTCCCCTTCGCCGATGGCCTGATCGCGGCAGCCGAAGCCGGCGTCACCGCAGTGATTCAGCCGGGCGGATCGCTTCGCGACGAAGAGGTGATCGCGGCGGCGGACGAACGCGGTCTGGCGATGGTGTTCACGGGCGTCCGCCACTTCCGTCATTAGGGTGGATGGCCGCGTCGGAGCCGGGCTCCCGCAGCGGCCACAGGATCACGAGGCCGACCACGAAGAAGGCGAGGATGGTCGCCATCCCCGCCCGCTGGCTGTCGGCAAGCGCCGTCACCCAGCCGAGCAGGGCCGGACCGATGAACGCCGTCGCCTTCCCCGACAGGGCGAACAGGCCGAACATCTCGGTCCGGCTGTCAGCCGGTGCCAAGCGCGCCATCAGTGTGCGGCTGGCCGACTGCACCGGGCCGATGAATATCCCGAGCATCAGCCCGAACACCCAGAACCACATGACGTCGTCGGCCAGCAGCACCAGCGCGCCGAGGACCAGAAGGCACAGCAGCGAGACGACGATCGTCCGGCGGCTGCCGATCCGGTCGTCGATCGTCGCGAAGGCTGCGGCACCGAGCCCCGCCGTCACGTTGAGACCGATCCCGAACAGGATCACCTGATTGAGTTCCATGCCGAAGGTACCGGCGGCATAGATGCCGCCGAACGCGAACAGAGTGGTCAGCCCGTCCGTATAAATCATCCGCGCGACGAGAAAGCGGAGCACCGGCCCGCCCTTGCCGATATGGCGGAGCGTTCCGGCCAGCGACCTGAGACCGCCGGCGATCGGTCGATGGGACACGGGCAGGCGCCGGACCGCTTCCGGCGTGAAGGCGAACAGCGGCCAGCCGAAAACCACCCACCACACCGCCACGAACACCGCCACCGCCCGCACGTTGGCGGCATCCTCCTCGGCGATGCCGAACAGCGGCCGGTCCGTCTGGATGAAGCCGAACAGGGATACGACCAGGCAGACGAGGCCGCCGGCGAAGCCCAGCCCCCAGGCCCAGCCCGACCAGCGGCCGATGCGGGCGGCGGGCGCTAGCTCCGGCAGCATCGCGTTGTAGAACACGGTCCCCAGTTCGAACCCGAAATTGGCCACGGCCACCAGGATCAGAATCCACCATACGGCCTCGGTACCGGGCGCTGCGAACCACAGCATGCCGCACGCGGTCACCGCCAGAAGCGACGATGCCAGAAGCCACGGTTTCCGCCGCCCCGTGTGGTCGGCGATCGCCCCCAGGACCGGCCCCGCGATCGCCACCGCGAGGGCGCTAAGGCTGATCGCATAACCCCACCAGGCGGTCCCGGAAATCGGATCGGGGGCCACCGCCTTGGTGAAATAGGCGCTGAACACGAAGGTGATGATGACCGTGGGAAAGGGCGAATTGGCCCAGTCGAATAGAAACCACGACCACATCGCGCGGCGAGCACCGGGGATCGCAGCGGCGTCGCGCCGCGCGCTGACCACGGGATCGTCCGTCACGTATCAGGCCAAATAAAGATTCCGGCCGGGCATCACAGCAGCCGGTCGCGCGCCAGCAGGCGCTCTATTTCTTCGGCAGGCAGCGGACGGCTGACCAGATACCCTTGAACCACGTCGATACGGCGCTTCTTCAGCCCGCCGACCTCGCCCTGCGTTTCGACCCCGCCGGCCACGGCTTCGATCTTCAGGCTGTGCGCCATGGCGATCGCCGCCTCGGCGACCGCCGCCCGACCGGTGTCGGAATCGATATCGCCGACGGTCGCCCGTCCGATCTTTACCCGGTGCACCGGCAGGCGTTTCAGCGCGCTCGCCGGTACCACGCCGAAACTGTAGTTGTCGGTCGAAATGTCGATCGACAGCTTGACCCCGAGTTCGTTGAGCTCCGTGAGAATCTCCCGCGATCGCTCGATGTCCCCCGCGGCCACGGTATCGGGCAGCTCGAGTTGCAGGCGGTCGGCTTCGAGCCCGGTTTCGGCCAGCACGGTACCGATGAGGGGGCCGAGATCGGGGCGACGGAACTCCTGCATCGAGAGATTGACCGAGACCTGGATCGAGCCATGGCCCGAGTCCTGCCAGCGGTGAGCATCGGCGCAGGCCTGACGCATCACCCACTCCCCGATCGGGAGGATGAGGCCGGACTCCTGCATCGCGTTCAGGAAACGCTCAGCCGGCAGCAGTCCGTCCTGCGGGTGCTGCCAACGCAACAACGCTTCCATCGCGACGATGCGCCCGGACGTCGCTTCGACCAGCGGCTGGTAGTGGACTCGGAACTGGCCCTGATCGAGGGCCCGGCGGAGTGCTCCTTCGAGCGAAAGCCGCTCCCCAGCCGCGGCCTGAAGCGCTTCGGAATGAAAGCGGAAACCGCCGTGCCCCTCGGCCTTCTGCGCCGCGACAGCCGAATCCGCCGCCTTCAGCAGGTCGATGGCGCCGTCGCCGTCGTCCGGTGCGATGGCGATACCGACCACCGGGCTGACGATATGCGCCTCGTCCCCTACCCGAAAGGGCGGCTCCAGCGTTTCCAGCACCTTCTCGGCCAGACGGGCGCCGTCGAGGCCACGGCCGACGGCGGACAGCATCGCAAAGCGGGACTCGCTGAGCTGCGCCAGCGAATCGCCTTCGCGGAAAGCCAGCGCGAGGCGCAAGGCAACGCTCTGGCGGAGATATTCGTAGGCCTCGCCCCCGACCGCGGTACGCATCGCCTCGGCGTCGACGTCGATGAACAGCAACGCCAGGGAATGGCGCATCCGGCGCGCCTGTGCGAGGGCGAAAACCAACCGGTCCTCGAACAAGGTCGCACTGGGCAGCCGCGCGAGCAGATTGCGCCCGATCGTCCGATGCTCGTCCATCATCTCCGCCGTCTGACCGAGAAGGCGCAGACCCCCCAGCCAGTAACGCGGCTGGGAACCGGTCCGGCTGAGCGGGCGAAGGGTGATTTCGGCGCCATAGACGGTTCCGTCGGCGCCGGCGAACTCGATCTCGGCGCGCATGGCGAACTCGGCTTCCGGGAGACGCCAGAAATGCTCGCGGGACGCCGCGTCCTCTTGCCCGACGAAGAAATCGCCGATCGGCTTTCCCATGACGGCGTCGGTCGAATAGCCCGTCGTCGCGGCAAAACCGTCATTGGCATAGACGATCGGCGCCGCTTCGATGCCGTCGTCCTCCGCCGCAACCACAAAGATCGCCTCATCGCTGGCGGCAACATAGCCACAGAGAAGCTGGCCAAGCTGATCTTCATGAAGGGTGTTCATGCCCGTGCTCTCGGCTGTCTAACCCCCGCTGGCCGCATCGAGTTGCCGTTCAGTCGGGAACCAGGCCCCGCAATTGCCGACTGGCGACGGCTAGCATCGCCAGATCGGGCGTTCCCGCGGCATCCAGATCGGCCAGGACATGTTCGTTACGACGCAGCATCTCGGCGGACTGTTCCGCCCAACTTTCAACCGCACCGTTGCCTGCCTTCCCGTTCGCTTCGGCGATGACGTGTGTCGTCAAAGCCCGCTGCTGGGCGAACAGATCGTCAACAATCGCACGGACCGCCTGTCGTTGCCAGTGCGTCTCTGTCGGAATGCGGTACGCGGCGGCGCGCAGCCAGTCCAGCCGCACCCGGGCACCGAGATCGAAATAGGTCAGTGCCGCCGGAACGATGGGGATGTCGCGGTTGGCCGCGATCTGCACGATGTCGCAGGCAGATGCCAGCGCATCGAACCCGGCGACGCGCACCGCAAGGGTTTCCGGGACGCCCGCCTCGCGCAACGCTTCGGCACGGGCCGATCGCCGCTCGACACCGGCTTCGGTCATGGCGTCGTCGAGATTGGCGGCAAGCTCCCCGATTCCCGGCGCAAACCGGCCGACCGTGGTCGCGCAATCGACCGGCGACTGGAGGTTGCGAAGGAACCAGAGGCTGGCGCTTTCGATGAGGCGGCGCGACTCCTGCACCATGTCGAGCTGGACGGCGGTCGAGACCTGGTTGTCGAGAGCCTCGATCTCCGCCCAGACCTCCCGCACCGCGAAAGCGTCGCGGGCGATGACGAATGCGCGGGCGACCGATGGGGCATCCTGACCGGTCTCTTCGCGGGCGAGACGCGGGAAGGTCAGGCTGGTCCGGTTGATCAGGCTATTGGTGACGACCGTCGCGATGATCTCACGCTTCAGGGGATGGGCCGCGATCTGGTCGGGGTATCGTTCACGAAGCTGGATGGGGAAATAGCCGACGAGGTCGCTTTCCAGATAGGGATCGTCGGGAAGGTCGGAGTCCAGAAGCTCGGGGTAGAGCGTCATCTTCGCATAGGACAACAGGACCGAGAGCTCCGGCCGCATCAGCCCGACCCGAGCCGTGCGCCGCTCGGCGACGGTTTCGTCATCGGGAAGGAATTCGACGGCCCGGTTCAGTTTTCCCGCCTTCTCCAGCTCCTGCATCATCCGAGCTTCGCGATCGAGCAGGCCGACACCGCGCGCCTCGGTGGCGGAGATGGCAAAGGTCTGAAGATAGTTGTCACGCAGAACGAGCGACGCGACCTGTTCGGTCATCTCACCCAACAAGGCGTCGCGCTGGACCCGGGTCATGCCCCCGTCGCGAATGATGCTGCCCAAGAGGATCTTGATATTGACCTCATGATCCGAGCAATCGACGCCGGCCGAGTTGTCGATGGCATCGGTGTTGAGGCGCACGCCGGACTGCGCCGCTTCGATACGCCCGAGCTGTGTGAGCCCGAGATTGCCGCCTTCGCCGACGACCTTGCAGCGAAGCTGCCGGCCGTCGATACGGACTGCGTCGTTTGCCTTGTCGCCGACCTCGGCATTGCTCTGACCGTGGGACTTCACATAAGTGCCGATGCCGCCGTTCCACAGCAGGTCAACCTGGGCCCTCAGCATGGACTGGATCAGTTCGTTGGGCGTGACAGACACGGCAGAAATCTCGAACAGGGAGCGCATCTCGGGCGACAGCGGAATCGACTTGGCGCTGCGGTCGAAGACACCGCCGCCGGACGAAATCAGTGCGGCGTCATAGTCCGACCAGCTCGACCGCGGCAGGTCGAACAGCCGCTTGCGTTCGGCGAAGCTGGTGGCTGGATCGGGATCCGGGTCGATGAAGATATGGCGATGGTTGAAGGCGCCGATCAACCGGATGCACGGCGACAGAAGCATGCCGTTGCCGAACACGTCGCCGCTCATGTCGCCGACACCGATCACGGTAAACGGCGTGGTCTGAATGTCGGTCCCCATCTCACGGAAATGGCGTTTGACCGCTTCCCACGCGCCACGGGCGGTAATCGCCATCTTCTTGTGGTCGTACCCGGCCGAACCACCCGAAGCGAAGGCGTCGTCGAGCCAGAAACCACGTTCATGGGCGATGCCGTTGGCGATGTCGGAGAACGTCGCCGTGCCCTTGTCGGCGGCGACCACCAGATAGGGGTCGTCGCCGTCATGACGACGGACCGACGGCGGCGGCACGATCTCGGTACCGACGACGTTGTCGGTGATATCCAGCATGCCGTTCATCAGCGCCGAGTAGCAGGCGACGACTTCGCGCCCCACGGCCTCGCGGTCGCCACCCGCCGGCAACCGCTTGGCGATGAACCCGCCTTTCGAGCCCACAGGAACGATGACCGCGTTCTTCACCATCTGCGCTTTCTGCAGACCAAGAATCTCCGTGCGGAAATCCTCCGGCCGATCCGACCAGCGGATACCACCGCGGGCGACCTTTCCGCCACGAAGATGGATGCCCTCCATTCGCGGCGAATAGACGAATATCTCGTAGAGCGGCCGCGGCAACGGCATCTCTGTCACCGCGTGCGAATCGATCTTCACCGCGATGGTGGGTTTAGGAACTCCGTGCGCTTCGGTCTGGTAGACGTTCGTCCTGATCGTCGCGCAGACGAGATTGAGGAACCGCCGCAGGATGCGGTCCTCGTCGAGGTTGGCGACCGCGTCGAGATCGGTTTCGATCGTCTGGATGATCGCGGCTTCGTCGGCCTTACCTTCCTGCCCCGGGTCGAAACGGGCATGGAACAGGGCGATCATCTGTTTCGCGAGCCCGGCATGGCTGCGGAGCGTCCGTTGCAGATAGGCCTGGCTGAACGGAATGCCGATCTGGTGGAGGTATTTCGCATAGGTGCGCAGAATTGCGACCTCGCGCCATGACAGGCCGGCGAGGGCGACCAGGGCATTGAACCCGTCATTGTCCGCGCGGCCATCCAGGACCGCAGCGAAGGCGTCATGGAACTTGTCGCGGAACTGGCGCAGATCGGCCTGTTCCTTGCCTGTCTCCTGAACGACGAAATCGTTGATCCACAGGGTCTCGTGCTCCCCCATCGGGTGGAGCTGATGCGGATAGTCGTCGATCACCCGGAAGCCCATGTTTTCGAGCACCGGCAGGACATCCGAGAGCACGAGGTCGTGCATCGAATAGACCTTGAAGCCGAACCGGTTGTTCTCGGCTTCGGGCAGGCGGTAGAGGTTCAGCGTCGGCCCGCCGTCTGCGAGCAGCATCTCCAGCTTTTCGACGTCGTGGACCGCCGTTTCGGGTGCCGTGCGTTCGCGATAGCTGCCGGGGAAGGCGTCGCCGTAGGCCTGCCATAACCGGGTCGCCGCATGGTCGGGAAAATAGGCGATCAGGGCATCGTGGAACGCATCCGCCCAACGCCGTGCGGCTTCGATCAGCAGGCGCTCGATCTCGTCTAGGTCGTAGGCGGGTATGTGTCCGGGGCGCGTCTTGACGATGGCCTGGAGTTTTGCCAGCGGACTGTCGCCGATGCTCGTGTAAGTCAGGCTGACCTGTCCGTCGAACGCCTGCTCCAGAACCTCGATGGCTTTGATCTTGAGATCGGAGTCGTAGCGATCGCGCGGCAGGAATACGAGGCAGGACATGAAGCGCTCGTAAATGTCGCGACGGGCCAGGAGCCGGATGCGCGGTCGCGACTCGAGATGCATCATGGCGAGGGCATTCTCGAGCAGCGCGTCCTCGTCGATCTGGAACAGCTCGTCGCGCGGATAGGTCTCCAGCACGTTGGTGAAGGCGCGGCCGGTATGGCTGTCGGGAGCGAAGCCCGAGCGCTCGAACACCCTTTGGGTCTTGCGCCGGAGAATCGGGATATCGCGAACGTTGCGCGTGTAGGCGCCCGAGGTGAACAGGCCGGCGAACCCCCAGCCGCCGATGACCCTGCCTGTCTCGTCGAATCGTTTGACGCGAATGAGGTCCATATGGACCGGCCGATGCACGGTCGACCGCTTGTCGGCCTTGGTGATGAACAGCACGCCCGGCTGGTGAAGCTGGTCGATCAGTTTCTGGGGGAGTTCGGTCGCCTCTTCGGCGTTCTCGACCAGCACGTGACGGTCGGGGTCGCGAAGCACACCGAGGCCGGACTCGGCCACGGTTTCGAGCTTCTGGCCGCCCGGCGTGTCGACCAGGACCGCCTCGCGATAGCCCAGGAAAGTGTAATGATTGTCGGCGAGCCAACGCAGGAAGGCGACGGCTTCGTCAAGGTCGTCGCGGCTTCCCTCGGGCGTGGTCCGGATCAACTCCTCGGTGTAGTCGTTGAGCTTCCGGCGCATCGCCGTCCAGTCCTCGACCGCGAGGCGCACGTCGGCCAGGACCTGTTTCACCTGCGCCGCGATCACATCGTGCTCGGCTTCGTCGGCTTCGTGGTCGATCTCGAAATGCATCACCGACTCGGCCACCGAATCGAAGTCGGCCCCGCCGGTGGGGAACAGCGTCTCCAGACGGCTCTCGGCATCGCGGCGGACGCGAACGATGGGGTGAAAGACACGCCAGACGATGCGGTCCCGCCGGGCCAGAGCGGCAGTCACCGACGCGACGAGAAACGGCCGGTCCTCCGTCGAGACCTCGACCACCGTGTGCGGCGAGCTCCACCCGTCCATCTCGACACGGGGATTGAAGACCCGGACCTTGTCGGTTCCGGCATGGCGGATCTGAATGAAGTTCCAGCTGCCCATCGCCGCCCCGAACAGGTCGGTCGGATCGCTCTCCGCCAAGTCCTCCGCGCTGGAGCCGTGGTAATATTGACGGACGAAGCGCTCGATCTGCTGGCCCCTGTCTCCGCTGACACGGGTCTGCAGCGTTTCGATCACCTTTTCGAGCAAGACGGCTTTCGCCTGCGTGCCGGACTGCATGGCCTGTCGATCCCTTTCTGCCGCTTCGGGCGCCCCACCCCAGGGAAGGTGGTCAATCTATCGCAGCACCATGTCGGTACCAATACAGTGCCCCGTTTCTCATCCGCCCGACCGGGCCTTCCGGTGCGGTTCGCGGCCGCGTTGCGGGCACTCCTTTCGGCGATTATTCTGATAGGGTACTACCGGTGGGGCGATGGGGGCCTCGGTATCGAACGCGGGAGCGGATGGGGGATGTTCAGGAAGTCGTTTGCCGTAGCGGCGTTCGTGGCCTTGTGCAGTCCTGCGTTCGGCGCGCCGGCGCCAGCTCTGGTCGACAGCGCATGGATCGAGGCTAACAGCTGCAAAACCGGCGTGGCGGTCGTCGATATCCGGGCCAGCAAGCCGGCATTTCGAGTGAGCCGCATCCCTTGCTCGGTCCATGCACCATTCCGCGAAGGCTGGCGGGTCACTGCCAATGGCGTTCCGGGCATGCTGCCCACCGCGGTGGACCTGGAAAAGCTGATCGGCGGGCTCGGAATCGACAACAAGACCCAGGTGGTGGTCGTCAGTGCCGGTGAGACCTCGGTCGACCTGTCTTCGGCGGCACGCGTCTACTGGACCTTCAAAGCGATGGGACATGACGCGGTCTCGCTGCTGAATGGCGGTTTCGCCGGCTTCCCGGCGGGGAAGCTACAGAAGGGCAAACCGGGCGATCCGCGGCCTGCGGCCACATTCAAGGCCCATCCGCGCCCCGAAATGGTGGCGACCGCCGCCGATGTCGAAGGAGCAGCCGGGGCCGGTATCCTGCTCGTCGACAATCGCGCGACCGACCTCTATCTCGGCATCAATCAGGTCGCGTCGGTGGCGCGCCGCGGCACCATCCCCGGCGCGGGAAACCTGCCTCGGAACTGGCTGGTTGACCGGGCGGGCATGCTGCACACGCCGGAAGACCTGAAAGCCATCTTCGCGGTGGCCGGCATTTCGACCGGCAGCCCCATGATCACCTTCGACAACACGGGGACGATGGGCGCCCTCGGCTGGTTCGCGGCCCATGAGCTGCTCGGCAACGGCAATGTCCGTCTTTATGACGGCTCGATGGCGGAATGGGCGAAGGACCCGAGCCGCCCTGTCGAGGACCGCGCCAAGTTGCCGGGCGCGGAGTTGGGCGCCGGCGAGTAAACCGGCCTTAACCCCGCACTCAGCCCTGCTGGCGCGCGAGGGCTTCGAGGATCGCCCGGTAGGGCACCATCAGTCGTTGCTCGTCGAGCGTCTTGGCGTCGTTCCACGTCGCGATCACGCAATGCCGGGTCCCGTCGGCCGCGACGAGCAGGGTCGAGAGGTTGAGAACCCCGGCCTCCGATCCGCCTTTATAGGCGACCCGCGCCCAAGCCGCCGGGTCGGCCAGTCCCGGGTTGATCCGGAAGGCTTCGAGATCGGCCACCGCGGCAAGCAGGTCGCAAAGCTCGACGGCCGAAAGATGCCACTCCACGTCCGACGTCGCCGACCGTTCCAGCGCCGCAGCGCGCGGTTCCGGCTTCTCAGATAGACGATCGAGAATCGATCGCCGCTCGACGGCTGACGATACCGCCCAAGCGGCCCTGAGATCGGCGTTCGTCCGCATCTTCAGCTGAAACAGCTCGCGTGTCGCGAGGAAGGGCCGGTTGCGCGGCGAGATCGCCTCCACCGCTTCCCGCCCGACGGTATGGAGTAGGGCATCCGCGGCCGTATTGTCGCTGATCGACACCGCGAGATTGACGAGGGTCGCGATCGTCACCGGCGTCCGAGGCGGCCAGTCCTGAAGAATCCCGGTTGGAAGCGACCGCCAAGCGGAATCGAGCATCACCACCTGCTCCCAACCGAGCCGCCCGCCCGTGACCGCATCCTTCACGGCCTTGACGATGGCGAGCTTCGCGGCCGATCCCACCGCCAGCGGCGTCGCCGCGTCATGTGCCGCCCGCTCCGCCCCGTCGCTCACCACCAGCACCGCCGTTCGTCCCGGCAAGGCTGCGATCGTCGCGACATGCTGGTCGAGACTTCCTGAAGTGACCACAGGTGTCCGGAACAGCAGCCCGGCGATGCGGCCGTCACCATCGAGAACGATCTGCGTCGGGATGTCGGCGCGCTCCAGGGAAACGGCGAACCCCTCCCCGCTCTCTCGAACATCCTCAAGCCGTCCGTAGCGACCGGTCAGGTCGGCAACGATCTGCCGCACCCGTTCAGGCGGTACCTGTGCCGCGAAGGCCGGGGTGAACCAGTCCTCTGCGGGTTCGGCGGAAAACAGCCTTTCGATCGCGGCCCGCGGCGTCAGGTCATCGCCCATCGCCGTTCCCCCGAGCGTCATCGTCAGCAAGACCGTCGCTGCCACCCGGCAGAGACGTTTCGCCAGCGGCCTCTCCTCATCGATCGGGCGATGCCGTCCGCTCAAGTTCGATCGCGCCGCAGCGCGAGCAGCGGCGACACTCCAACGATGAAGAGACCTGAGAGAAATTTGGAGCGGGCGATGAGATTTGAACTCACGACCCCAACCTTGGCAAGGTTGTGCTCTACCCCTGAGCTACGCCCGCATCCTGGGTAACCGGCCAGGGCGGCCGGCGACGGAGACCGAGATAATATGGATTTCGGCGCGGGGTGCAAGGGCATGATGAAGCGGCTAAACTCCGGCCCGCCATGACCGCTTTTTTCACCCCCGAAGACCTGCTCGCGCATCTTGCCCGGCTCGGCATCACCACCGAGACCGTGCGGCACGATCCGCTGTTCACCGTCGAGGAAAGCCGCCGTCTTCGCGGCACGATCCCCGGCACCCATTGCAAGAGTCTGTTCCTGAAGGACAAGAAGGGCCAGCTCTGGCTGGTCGTCGCCGAGGAGGAACGGGACGTCGATCTGAAGCGCCTGCCGGCGCTGATCGGCGCGGCGAAACTGTCGTTCGGCAAGCCGGAGCTTCTGCTGCAAGTGCTGGGCGTGACGCCGGGCTCGGTCACGCCCTTCGCCCTGATCAACGACAAGGAGAACCAGGTCAAAGTCGTGCTGGATGCGGAGATGATGGAGGAACCGCTGCTGAACTATCACCCGCTCACCAACGAGGCGACGACGACGATCCGCTCGACCGACCTGCTTCGCTTCATTGCCGCCTGCGGCCACGAGCCTTATATCGTTAGTTTCGACGGAGGGGAGGCGGCGCCGCAGGGCTAGACCGGGCCGTCGGGATCTCGAACATTCAAGTCGGCCGGAGAAGGATCGAAAGAGCCGTATGGAACCATTGATCGGCATGGGTCAGGCAGAGGCCGCCCCGGCGCAGTACGTCAAGGACAGCGATACCGAACATTTCGTCGACGATGTCATTCAGGCATCGCAGACGGCGCCGGTCATCGTCGATTTCTGGGCCCCCTGGTGCGGCCCGTGCAAGCAGCTCGGGCCGATTCTCGAAAAGGCGGTGAACGCTGCACGCGGCGCCGTTACGCTGATTAAGATCAATGTCGACGAGAATCAACATCTCGCTTCCCAGCTTCAGATCCGTTCTATTCCGGCGGTGATGGCGTTCAGCCAGGGCCGTCCCGTGGACGGTTTCGTCGGCGCCCTGCCCGAAAGCCAGATCAAGGAATTCGTAGGCCGTCTCGCCGGACCGGGCGCAGGCGGTGCCGAGGACGAGCCGGGTCTCGACGATGCCAAGGCCGCGCTCGATGCGGGCGACACCGCAACGGCGGGATCGATCTATCGCCATCTCCTGGGCCAGGACCCCGACAACGCGGCGGCACTCGCCGGCGTCGCGCGCTGTTATATCGCGGAAGGGAACCTGGACGGCGCCCGCGCCACCCTGGATGCGGCGCCGAAGGCGCCTGTGGAGCATGCCGAAATCGCCGCCGCCCGGAGCGCCCTGGCGCTCGCCGAGGAAAGCGCCAATGCGGGCGACCCGGAAGCGCTGGCCAGAAGCGTCGAAGCCAACCCGGACAACCATCAGGCGCGGATCGACCTAGCGGTCGCCCTGTTCGCGCATCACCGGGCGGAGGAAGCCGTCGACCAGCTTCTGGAGGCAATTCGGCGCGACCGCGACTGGAACGAACAGGCGGCCCGCAAACAGCTGGTCAAACTGTTCGAGGTCATGGGGCCCACGGCCCCGGCGACGGTCAAGGGACGGCGGCGGCTATCATCGGTTTTGTTCTCCTGACGACGTAATGGCGTTTCACTCGATCCGGGACCTGCCCGACGTCATACCGATCTTTCCTTTGACCGGGGTCTTGTTGCTGCCGCGCGGTCGGCTGCCCCTGAACATTTTCGAGCCCCGCTATCTGGCCATGACGTCGGACGCGCTCGGCAGCCACCGCTTTATCGGCATGGTGCAGCCGAGCGGCGAGAAGCAGGCCGGTGATCGGCAGATTCCGGTCTACGGCATCGGCTGCGCCGGCCGGATCACGACCTTTTCCGAAACCGAGGACGGCCGTTTCCTTATCACGCTTACCGGCGTTTGCCGGTTTGAGATCGTAGAGGAGCTGGCGCTGCAAAAGGGCTACCGGCGAGTCCGCGCCAGCTACGACCGTTTCGCGGACGATCTCAAGGAAGACGATGCGGGTGTCGTCGACCGCGAGCGGCTGCTGCCGGTGTTGCACGATTATTTCGAGGCCAACGGCATTTCCGCCGATTGGAACGCGGTGCAGGAGGCGCCCTGCGACCAATTGGTGACGTCGCTGGCGATGATCTGCCCGTTCGAGCCGCGGGAAAAACAGGCGCTGCTCGAATCCCCGGACTTGCGGAGCCGCGCCGATCTGATGATATCGCTGCTCGAGATGGCGATAATCGGCGGTTCCGGCGGACAGGATTCGCCCGTCAACTGACCCGCTTCCTGGAGGGAAATCGATGGCCGACAATCCGCAGGCGGCTCGGCCCACGGTCGACCCGAAGCTTCTGGAAATCCTCGTCTGTCCGCTGACCAAGGCGCCGCTGCGCTACGACGCCGAGCGCCAGGAGCTGATCAGCGAGCAGGCCAAGCTCGCCTATCCGATCCGCGACGGCATTCCTATCATGCTGGTCGACGAGGCGCGCCAGATCGACGAGACGGTGCCATGAGCGAAGCGGAGGCGCCGAACGCCTGGCCGACCGAAATCCGTTTGAAGACGGCGGAGAAAGTCCTGGAGATCGATTTCGACGACGGTCAGTCGTTCAGCCTGCCGGCGGAGCTGCTACGGGTGGAGAGTCCGTCCGCGGAGGTCCAGGGCCATTCCCCCAGCGAGAAGCGGCTGGTCACCGGACGTCGGCACGTCAATGTCATCGAGATCGAGCCGGTCGGAAACTACGCCGTGCGCCTGCGCTTCGACGACACCCACGACACCGGCATCTATTCCTGGGCCTATCTCCACTGGATGGGCCGGAACCGGGACCGGCTGTGGGCGGACTATCTCGTCGCCCTCGAAAGCCGGGGTCTGTCGCGCGACCCCTGAAAGGCTGCCGCTTCAGGCGAGGCCCAGCAGCGACAGAACGGCGATGATCACGACGACGACGCCGATGAGATAGAAGATGTTGTACATCGGTTGATCCTTTCCTTCTTCGATCAGTGCACGCCCGCAGTGTGGTCAGCCACGTAGGCCCCGCGGCCGCCGATCGGGCGGTCCGGCCCGACGGTCGAATCGCGGGACGTCTGATGTTCGAGCTCAGAATTGAACTCGGCGCCCAGACAGACGACGTAGGCCGACAGGTAGAACCAGAACAGCAGCACGACGACGGCCCCGAGCGAACCGAAGGTCTCGTTGTAGCTGCCGAAATGACTGACGTAGAACGAGAACAGCCAAGAGCCGGCCAGCCATAGCGCCACGGCCAGGATCGCCCCCGGCGTCACCCACTGGAGCCGCGGCGCGCGGCGGCTGGGCCCGTAGCGGTAGAGGGCGCCGAACGCCAGGATCATCACCGCCGCCACCAGGGGCCAGCGAAGCCATAGAACGACACCATCGACGGGGAAGGCGCGTCCGAGCAACGCCGCCACGGCCGGCAGCACGGCGATCAACGCGAGCGCCAAGAGGCCGACCAGGATGGCCGCGAGCGTGAAGGCGATGGCCATCAGGTTCTGTTTGAGGAAACCGCGCCGATCCCGTTCCTCATAGGCGATGTCGAGGGCCGTGAGCAGGGCACGGCTGCCCTTGGTGGCGCTCCACAATGCGAGGCCGAGGCTGACCAGCAGCCCAATGGTGAGATCGCTGCCGGTCGCCTGTGCCGCTTCTTTGAGCTGGTCAGCGAGGATTCCGTAGGCCTCGGCAGGCACGACGGAACGCATGGGCGCGATCTGCGCTTCGACTCCGGCAGGGTCGGCAACCAATCCGTAAACGGTGACGAACGCGGCAATGCCGGGAAAAACGGCGAGGAAGAAATAGAAGGCGACACCAGCCGCCACGACCGACAGATTGTCGGCGCTGTTCTCGCGGTAGACGCGGCGGAGCACCTGCCACCAACCGCGCCGCGGAAAGGCGAGCGGCGTGGAAGCATCGCGCCCGAGCGAGTCGGCCGCCTCAGGTGCCATCGACGCCTCTCACCCACGCGCGATGGACCGGCCGGCCCAAATCGCCGTTTCTGCCTTCGAAACCCCCATTTCCTTCTCGCGCGGCTTTCTCGCGGATCGTTGATGCCAGTGCTGAGAGAACGCATCCGCAGTGCGAAGGTTCACCGGAACGAGCTGCGAGAGATAGGACCGGATCAGGATCGTCTCAGGCCGAATCAGCCTGAACCGTGAGCCCTGATCCGAGTCAGAGTTGCAGAGGGCGCCTCACACCGCGCGGTGCGAAGCGATCATGCTCTACAGAGCCTCTCCGCGAATGAGGCGGGGCGGTTCTCCGGCCAAGCCCATCGCGTGACGCATGAAGGCGCGCTTCATCACCGGGACCCGGTCGACCATCGCAAGGCCCAGATCCCGCGCCAGCTTGATGGGCGGAATATCGTTCGAGAATAGCCGGTTGAGCCCATCCGTCACACCCAGCATGACGATGGAATCGAAACGCCGCCAACGCTCGTATCGCCGGAGCACGCTGTCGGTACCGATGTCCAGACCGAGCCGACGCGCGTCGACCACCGCCTCGGCCAATGCGGCGATGTCGCGGAGGCCCAGATTGAAACCCTGCCCGGCGATCGGATGAATGGTGTGGGCGGCATCGCCCACCAGGGCCAGCCTTGGGGCGACGTAGGATTTCGCCAAGGTCACCGACAGCGGATAGCACCAGCGCGGGCCGATCACCTCGATCGCTCCCAGATGATCGCCGAAGCGCCAGGAAAGCTCATCCAGGAAGGCCGCGTCGTCGAGGGCCATCAGCCCCTCGGCCAGGGTCCGCCGCTCGGTCCATACCAGCGAACACCGATTCCCGGTCATCGGCAGCATGGCGAAGGGACCCGCCGGAAGGAAACGTTCGTGGGCCACCCCGTTATGAGGAAGCGAATGGTGAACCGTGCAGACGATCCCGACCTGCGGATAGGCCCAGGCGATGCTCTCGATTCCCGCAGCGGTCCGGACCGGAGACGTCCGGCCGTCCGCGGCCACGGCGAGGCGAGCGCCGACCGTGCGGCCGTCGGCCAGGACGACGCGGGCGCTGCTTCCACCGGGCTCCGTGTCGACAGCCGCGACCGAGCAGGGCGCCAGAACGGTGAGTCCCGGCAGATTCTCGGTTGCGGCGAAAAGGGCGGCCCGAATCGCCCGGTTTTCCATGATGTAGCCCAGAGGGCCGACGCCGACCTCGGTATGGTCGTAGTGGAGGATAAAAGGCGAAGCGCCATCCGTGATCCGGATATCGAGGATCGGTTGCGCCGCCGCGTCGAGATGGGGCCACAGCCCCAGCCCCCGGAGCATCTGAGCGCTTCCCAGGGCGATGGCCGAGACCCGGCCGTCGAAACCGGCCGACAGCGCCCGCTCCGGCGCTTCGCGATCGACGACGACGACGGACACCCCGGCCTGCGCCAGCGCACAGGCCAGCGTCATTCCGGCCATCCCGCCGCCGACGATGGCGACGTCCACCACCAAATCGAATTCCGATCGCTTCCGCACAGCCAGACAATTCCTCGCCCAAGGCCGTATGTCCAGTCCGCCGCGCATACTCTGTTTCGTTGTCGACAGCGATGGCCATGGCTAGACTTCGCGCATGACGCGCGCATGGCAAGACAGCACCGCTCTCGAACTCGGCCGGGGCATCGCCGCGGGGTCGATCGATCCCGTTGAGCTGACTGAGTTTTTCCTCGATCGGATCGCCCAAGACGACCCGAATCATCTGGTCTATCTCCGGACGACACGCGACCGCGCGTTGGCGGAGGCGAAAGCCGCCCGTGACCGAGCGGCGGCCGGTCTTCGACTGGGACCGCTCGATGGCGTTCCCATTTCGTGGAAGGACCTCTACGACACGGCGGGCATCGAGACCGCGATGGGGTCGCCGCAGCTCGCGGGCCGTATCCCGGAACGAGACGCGCTGGTTCTCGAACGGGCAACACGGGCCGGCATGGTCTGTCTCGGAAAAACCAACCTCGTCGAGTTCGCGCTGGGCGGGCTGGGCATCAACAACGGCACCGGAACGCCGCCCAATGCCTGCGACGACGTCACGCCGCGCTGTCCGGGGGGCTCGTCGTCGGGTGCCGCCACCTCGGTTGCGCGCGGTCTGGCCGTGGCGGCCATCGGTTCGGATACCGGAGGCTCGGTAAGGATTCCGGCGTCTTGGAACGGGCTGGTCGGCTTGAAGACTACGTTCGGCGCTCTCCCGCTGGACGGGGTCATGGCGCTGTCGCCGTCTCTCGACACCGTGGGGCCGCTGACCCGGGACGTCGCCGACGCCAATGCGATCTTCGCCGCGATGGCGGCCGCGCAGCCGGCGGACCTTTCCGGAGCCGATATCGCGGATCAGACTTTCCTGGTCGCGGATTCGATCGTCTGGGACAAGTGCGATCCGTCAGTCGCCCAGACCGTCGAAGCGGCGATCGCAGCCCTGGAAGCCGCCGGTGCCAAGGTCGAACGGGCCCCGGTTCCCGAATTCGACGAAATCGACGATGTCCTCAACCGGCACGGCGGCCTCGTGGTCGCAGAAGGATATCATTCGTGGCGGCACTGCCTTGACGACGAAGCCAAGCTTGCCCGCGTCGACCCGGTGGTGCGCGATCGCATGATGCAGGGCAAGGCGATGACGGCGACCGATATCGCCATTGCCAGGGAAGAAGCCGCGCGTATCGGTGCTGCGCTGCACCACCGCATGACCGCCTATTCGGCAGTCCTCGCGCCCACGGTTCCCATCCTGCCGCCGGCCATTGCGGATGTCGCGACCGATGCCGAAGCCTATGGCAAGGCCAATATGGCGGCACTCAATAATACCCGGCTTGGAAACGTGCTTACGCTCTGCGCATTGACCATCCCTTGCGGGCAAGTGAGCGGCCTGCCGGTCGGTCTGATGCTGATGGGACGGCCGGGAACCGACAACGCGCTTTTACGTATCGGCGCCGCTGCCGAGCCTGTATTGCGCGATCTGATGGCCTGAACCGGCCTCGAAGCCGGCTAAACGCGCTTTCCGGCCGCCCGACCGGGGCAAAACAGGCACCAATTCCCCACAAAGGCACTTGCCTGGAAATTAGGCAAGGACTGCCTTTTGCTCAAACCTTGAGCAAATGCCGTCTGGTTAGGCGGCTCGTTCCGAGCGTCTGACAGCCGCTTTTTAGCGCGTGCTGCACCGCATTCAAGCTCGCATTCCGAGTCCGGCACGGAACTTGATTATCCCAACGAGGATTGCGCCGCTCTATCGACCGCGTTCCACGTGGCCTAAGCGGCAAACACTGCGTGGGAGATATTGATGCCGAAAAACGTCCTGCTTTTCGCGACGGCGGCAATTGCAGGTTGCCTAGCCTCGTTAGAGCCAGCCATGGCTCAGGAAGCGGCCGAGGCCGCCACGGAGATGGCCGCGGCCACCGGGGGGACGACCGCCCCGGAAACCGCATTCATTTTGAACTCTCTTTCATTCCTCATGCACGGCTTCCTCGTCATGTTCATGGCGGCAGGCTTCTGCATGCTCGAGTCCGGGCTGGTCCGGTCGCGGAGCGTCGCCACGATCTGTACGAAGAACATCGCGCTCTACGCCTTTGCCGGCATCATGTACTACATCGTCGGCTACAACCTGATGTACGCAGGTGTCGACGGCGGATACATGGGAACCTTCAGCTGGTTCTCGCCGGACGACACGGCCGCCTTGGGCGGTGACTACAGCGGCGGCTATTCCTCGCTGTCCGACTGGTTCTTCCAGATGGTGTTCGTCGCGACGACCGCTTCGATCGTCTCCGGCACCGTCGCCGAACGGTCGAAGCTGTGGACGTTCCTGATCTTCGTTCTCGTCCTGACCGCGATCATCTACCCGATCGAGGGCTCATGGACCTGGGGCGGCGGCTGGCTGTCCGAGATGGGCTTCAGCGATTTCGCCGGCTCGACCATCGTGCACTCCACGGGTGGCTGGGCAGCCCTGGTCGGCGCCATCGTCATCGGCGCACGCAAGGGCCGGTTCGGCGCTGACGGGCGTTCGCACCCGATGCCGGGCTCGTCGCTGCCGCTGGCCTCGCTGGGCACGTTCATCCTGTGGCTGGGCTGGTTCGGCTTCAACGGCGGTTCGCAGCTCGCCATGGGCACGGCGGCCGACGTGATCGCGATCTCGCACATCTATGCCAACACCAACCTCGCCGCCTGCGGCGGTCTGGCAGCGGCAATGCTGGCAGCTCAGATCGTGTTCAAGAAGGTCGATCTGACCATGGCCCTGAACGGCGCCTTGGCCGGTCTGGTCAGCATCACCGCCGAACCGCTGGCACCCAGCATGGGCGGCGCGATCATCATCGGCGCCGTCGGCGGCGTCCTGGTGGTCGTCACCGTGCCGATCCTGGACAAGCTGCGCATCGACGACGTCGTCGGCGCCATCCCGGTCCATCTCGTCTGCGGTATCTGGGGCACCTTCGCGGTTCCGTTCAGCAACAGCGACGCAAGCTTCGGCACTCAGATCATCGGCATCGTGTCGATCGGCATCTGGGTCACCGTCGCCAGCGCGATCGTGTGGCTGATCCTGAAGTTCACGATGGGTGTCAGGCTCGATCCGGAGGCCGAGGATATCGGTGCGGATCGCGCGGAGCTGGGGCTGGAAGCCTATCCCGAGTTCGGGTCGGGCGCCTCGCAGCGGCTCTGATCGACAGCCGGGACGACTGATTACCCCCGGGCGGCGCAAGCCGCCCGGGGTCTTTCCGTTTCGGGGTTCGCGGTGTGGAGGCGCTGCGGCTCCGGAATCGGACCGGTCCGGTGGGGAACGCCGAACGACCGGTCACCGCGACGGAAGCCATCGCCGGACAGGCGGAGGCGGCCGCGCGGCTTTCGCGTCTCAAAGGGAGGTCACAAACGATGGATGATGCGTTCAGGTCCGGTGGGGACGTCTTCTTTGTCCTCATGGGCGCCGTCATGGTGCTCGCCATGCATTCCGGATTCGCCTTTCTCGAAGTCGGCACGGTGCGGCGAAAAAGCCAAGTCAACGCCCTGGTGAAGATCCTCACCGACTTCTCGATCTCGACGGTCGCCTATTTCTTCATCGGCTACGGGATCGCCTACGGGGTCGATTTCCTGACCGGCGCGGACGTCCTGGTGGGAAGCGCCGAACAACCTGGCTACCTCTTCGCCGCCAGCGGCTACGATCTGGTCAAATTCTTCTTCCTGCTGACCTTCGCCGCGGCGATTCCGGCGATCATCTCGGGCGGTATCGCCGAACGAGCCAAGTTCTGGCCGCAACTCGCCGCTTCGGCCATCGTCGTCGGGCTGGTCTATCCGTTCTACGAAGGCATCGTCTGGAACGGCAATTTCGGCGTCCAGGCCTGGATCGAGGCGAGCTTCGGCGCGCCGTTCAACGACTTCGCCGGATCGGTGGTCGTGCACGCCATGGGCGGGTGGATTGCCCTGGCGGCGGTCCTGCTTCTGGGGGCCCGTCAAGGGCGCTACACGGCGAGCGGGCAGATGGTCGGCATTCCGCCGTCCAACGTCCCGTTCCTGGCGTTGGGATCCTGGGTGCTGGCCGTCGGCTGGTTCGGCTTCAATGTGATGAGCGCGCAAAGCGTCGAAGGCGTGACCGGTCTGGTGGCGATCAACTCGCTGATGGCGATGGGCGGCGGCGTCCTCGCGGCACTGGTCGTCGGCCGCAACGACCCGGGTTTCGTCCACAACGGAGCGTTGGCCGGGCTGGTCGCGGTCTGTGCGGGATCGAACCTCATGCATCCGATCGGCGCTCTGGTCACCGGCGCGGTGGCGGGTGCCCTGTTCGTATGGGCCTTCAACGTCACCCAGAGCCGGCTCCGCATCGACGACGTACTGGGCGTCTGGCCGCTGCACGGTCTGGCGGGCGTCTGGGGCGGTATCGCCTGCGGCATCTTCGGCGCCGAAGCACTGGGCGGCCTGGGCGGAGTCAGCCTGATGGCGCAAGTCGTCGGCACCGTATTGGGTGTCGTCGTCGCCGTAGTCGCGGGTTTCGTCGTTTACGGCGCGCTGAAGGCGGTGGTTGGAATCCGTCTCAGCGAATCGGAGGAGTTCGCCGGACCCGATTTGTCGATCCACAACATCAGCGCCTATCCGGAGGCCGATCTTTCGGCGCGCTGAAACCGTCCGGAACCATGCCCCGATAGGGCGAGTCGCGGCCGTCTGCCCCGGTGGACGGCCGCAAATTTTCGTTGCACTCTTTGCTCTTGCTTCGATTTCTGCAAAGATTCGATCAATTCACCCGCAAGCGCCCTGAGAGATGCACAACAGCCGGCTCGACGATCTGCGCGACTACCCGTTCCAGAAGCTCGCGCGACTGCTGGAGACGATCGACCCGCCGACGGGCATGACGCCCATCGCGCTGTCGATCGGTGAGCCGCAGCATCCACCGCCGGCGCTGCTCGCGGATACGTTGGCCGCGCATACGGCCGACTGGGGCCGCTATCCGCCGACACCGGGCACGCCGGAGTTCCGCGAGACCGTGGCGTCATGGCTCAAGAATCGCTACGCGCTCCCGGACGGTATGATCACCGAAAAGCACGTGCTGCCGGTTTCGGGAACCCGCGAGGCGCTGTTCAACATCGCCCTCTACGCCATCCCCCAGGTCCAATCCGGGGAACGGCCGGTGGTCCTGATTCCCGACCCGTTCTATCAGATCTATGCCGGTGCCGCGGCCATGGCCGGTGCGGAGCCGGTCTTCCTGCCGGCCGACGCCGACAACGGATTCCTGCCCAACTTCGGAGAGGTCTCCGAGTCCGTTCTGGCTCGGACGGCGCTCTGCTATCTGTGCAGCCCGTCGAATCCGCAAGGGTCGGTCGCGGACCTCGCCTACTGGCAGAACGTCATCGGCCTGGCGCGACGCCATGATTTCCTGCTCGCCGCCGACGAATGCTACTGCGAGCTTTACGACCGCATACCGCCTCCCGGCGCGCTGGAAGCGGCTGCCGCCCTCGACGGGACGGCGAGCCACGTCCTCGCGTTTCATTCGCTGTCCAAGCGCTCGAGCGTTCCGGGCCTGCGTTCGGGATTCGTCGCCGGCGATCCGGACGTGGTCGCGGGCTATGCCAAGCTTCGCACCTATACGGGCGGCGCCTCCCCTCTGCCGATCCTCGCCGCGGCAACGGCGCTGTGGGCGGATGAGGCCCATGTCAAGGCGAACCGCGCCCTCTATCGCCGCAAATTCGACATTGCCGAGCGGATCCTTTCCGGCCGGCTCCACTTCTATCGCCCGCCGGCCGGGTTCTATCTCTGGCTGGACGTCGGCGACGGCGAGCGCTGCGCCCGCGAGCTATGGCATCGGGCGGGCGTCAAAGTCCTGCCCGGCGCCTATCTCAGCCGTCCGCGCGAAGACGGCTCCAGCCCCGGCGACCGCTACATCCGCATAGCCCTCGTCCATGACGTCGAAACCACAGAGGAGGCCTTGATGCGCCTCGCCGCCACGCTGTGAGTGCCCGCATGGCGACACGATCCGCAGCATCCCGTCGTGCGCCCCTGCTGCCGCAGGCGGTTGCCGAGTTCCTTCGCCGCCGCGCCGTGGAAGCGGCGGGGCTGGCCGTCCTGGCTCTGGCCGTGGCTCTTCTGGTCGCCGTGGCGACATTCGATTCGGCCGACCCGTCCTTCAACCGCGCGACCGACGCCGCGCCCTCGAACGCGCTGGGCGTCGTCGGCGCCTATCTCGCCGACGTCGCGCTCCAGTCGATCGGCATCGGCTCGCTGTTCCTCGTGCCCCTGCTGCTGTTCTGGGGCGTCCGCCTTCTTCAGCATGAGGGCCTCGCCTGGCCGATCGTCCGCATCGCCCTGCTTCCACCCACCGTCATGGCGGTGGCGGCGGGATCGAGCGCGTTTCCGATCCCGGCAGCGTGGCCGGTGGCGAGCGGCCTCGGCGGTTTCGTCGGCGACTTCCTCCTCGGGCGAGCGATCAGCGGAGCCATGGCGGTCGGCGCCCCGCCCTGGGGCACGATAACGGCAGTCGGGCTCATCGCCGTCGCGCTCTATCTCGTCACGCTCGGCGTTACGCCGCGGCAATGGGCGGCGCTCGCGGGCCGGGCCGCACGGTCGGCCGGCTGGGTGGCCTCGCAGGGCAGGCGGCTGGCAGGTCTGGCGCAATTCGAACGGACGAAGCCTGAACCCGATGTTCCCCAGCAGAAAGGCCGGGCTCAGCGCACCGAACCGCAGATCACCAAGCCCAAGAAAGCCCGCCCTGCGGCCAAGGAGCCGGTCAAGGAGAAGGACGAAGCACCGGCACCGCGAAAGCAAACTCCGGTGCTGCCGGCTTCCACCGCGCCGAGCGGTCGGCGGGAGGTGGAGGAGCGCCAAGGCGCCCTCGATCTCGACCCCGACGGCAGCTACCGGCTGCCGTCGCTCGGCCTGCTGACCGCGCCGGCACGCAACGAGCAGCAGGCGGTCGACGAAGCGGCGCTGGACCAGAACGCCCGTCTGCTCGAATCGGTGCTGGAAGATTTCGGCGTCAAGGGCAGCATCCTGCGTGTCCAGCGCGGCCCTGTGGTGACGCGCTACGATCTCGAACCCGCGCCGGGTACCCGCTCGGCCCGCGTCGTCGCCCTCGCCGACGACATCGCCCGGTCGATGAGCGCCGTCTCCGCCCGCGTCGCCGTCATTCCCGGCGAGAATGCGATCGGCATCGAGCTCCCTAACGTCAACCGCGAGACGGTGCTTCTGCGCGAGCTTCTGGGCTCGGAAGCCTATGAGCGGACGGCGAGCCAACTCGCCCTGGTCCTCGGCAAGGACATCAGCGGCATCCCGATCGTCGTCGATCTCGCGCGCATGCCGCATCTGCTGGTCGCCGGCACCACCGGCTCGGGCAAGTCGGTGGCGATCAACGCGATGATCCTGTCGCTGCTCTACCGGCTGCCGCCCGATCTCTGCAAATTCCTGATGATCGACCCGAAGATGCTGGAGCTGTCGATCTATGACGGCATCCCACATCTCCTCCATCCCGTGGTCACCGACCCCCACAAGGCGGTCGTGGCGCTGAAATGGGCGGTCAAGGAGATGAACGACCGCTACCGGCTGATGTCGCAGCTCAGCGTCCGCAACATCGCCGGCTACAACAAGCGTATCGCCGACGCGCGCGCCGCCGGTGAGACCCTGTCGAGAACCGTCCAGACCGGCTACGACCCCGAGACCGGCAAGCCGCTCTATACCGAGCAGGAGCTGGAGATGGAGCCGCTGCCGTTCATCGTCGTCATCGTCGACGAGATGGCGGACCTGATGCTGGTCGCCGGCAAGGACATCGAAATCTGCGTCCAGAGCCTCGCCCAGAAGGCGCGCGCCGCCGGCATCCACTTGATCCTGGCGACGCAGCGGCCCTCGGTCGACGTCATTACCGGCACCATCAAGGCGAACCTGCCGACGCGGATCAGCTTCCAGGTCACGTCCAAAATCGACTCCCGCACCATCCTCGGCGAACAGGGGGCGGAACAGCTCCTGGGTCTCGGCGACATGCTCTACCGGGCGACGGGCGGTCAGCTCAATCGCGTGCACGGGCCCTTCGTCAGCGATGCGGAGGTCGAGGAGGTCGCCAATTTCGTCCGCAGCCAGGGGACACCGGCCTATATCGAGGCGATTACCGAGGAGGAGGACGGCGGTGCCGACTTCGATTCCGGCCGCGGCGACAGCGGCGACGCCTTGTACGACCAGGCGGTCGCCCTGGTCTGTCGCGAGCGCAAGGCGTCGACCAGCTTCGTCCAGCGCCATCTGCAGATCGGCTACAACCGCGCCGCCCGCATCATCGAACAGATGGAGGCCGAGGGCGTGGTGAGCGCCGCCAACCATGTCGGCAAGCGCGAGGTCCTGGCCCGCGACGTCGACGCCTTCGAATGAGCCGCGCCGTGGTCGCCGCTATTGAGGGCGGCCATGGGCGACCCAACATCTTCCGCATGAAACAGACGTTCTTCAGGCGGTTGGCACCGCTTCTGGTTCTGTTCGGGCTGACGATCGGCGGTCCGGCCGCCGCGCCCGCTCAGGAAATCGGCGGCGACGGCGCGCTGCTGCGGTCAATCGAACAATATTTCGATGGCTTCAAGACGCTGCAGGCCCGGTTCACCCAATATGCCCAGGACGGCAGCACGGCGGACGGCATGCTGTGGCTGAAACGGCCCGGACGCTTCCGCTTCGAATACGCGCCGCCCAACGACATCCTGCTGGTGGGCGATGGAACCTGGCTGATCTTCTACGACGCGGCGGTCGACCAGGTAAGCCACCTGCCCCTGAACAGCGGGGCGCCCCGATTCCTCACCGCCGAAAAGATCCGATTCGGCGGCGATATCGGCGTTACCAATATCGAGCGCGACAACGGCATGATTGCCGTGACCGTGGTCGACCGGACGGAGCCGGGCTCGGGATCGCTGACGATGCGCTTCGAGGAAAATCCCATGGTGCTCCGCGAATGGACGGTGATGGACGCCCAGGGTCAGGCGACGCGGGTTGTCCTCCGCGACATCCAGTACGGGCCGGATCTCGACAACGATTTCTTCTATTTCACCGACCACGATCGGAAGAAAGACTTCCGCGTCGGCACATACCAGTAGCGGGCATCCGCCCGGTTCCCTGACCGTCCCCCAAGGCTCTATGGATCGAAGCGGGCGCTTGCCGTCGATCAGATGATTCCACCTGAAGGGCGCTTGCTCTAGTCTGCCCGCCCGAACCGGGCCGTCACTCGACGGGGCCGGTAAGTTCGGGCGGGGACCATGTCTTTGAACGAAACACGATTCGACGCTGTCGTACCGCCGACGCCGTTGGTGGGAGTCACCACGTGCAACAAGGTGGTCGAGCAGCTTCACAACTTCGTCGCCGCGGAACCCTACGTGACCGCCGTCGCCGAGGGCGCGTCGGCACTGCCGATGCTGATTCCGTCGCGACCGGAGGGATTCGACGTCGAACCGCTGGTGGCGCGCCTCGACGGCCTGGTGGTCACCGGCAGCCGGTCCAACGTGGAGCCGCATCGCTATGGCGGCCCGAACAGCGCGCCCGGGACGCTGCACGATCCGGCCCGCGATGCCGTCACCTTGCCGCTGATCCGAATGGCGGTCGCCCAGGGCTGCCCCGTCTTCGCCATCTGCCGTGGAATCCAGGAATTCAACGTCGCCTTCGGCGGGACACTTCATCAGGAAGTCCACACCGTGCCTGGGTTGGTCGATCATCGCCCCGACCGCAGCCGGCCGCTCGACGAGCAGTTTGCTCCGTCTCAGCGGGTCGATTTCGTCGAAGGCGGCCTCCTCGCCGCGCTCGCCGGATCGAACCACGCCATCGTCAATTCGCTCCATGGCCAGGGAATCGACCAAGTCGCACCAGGTCTGATCGTCGAGGCGACGGCCCCTGACGGTTTGGTCGAAGCGGTGCGGGTGGCCGGCGCGGAGCGGTTCGCGCTGGGCGTCCAGTGGCATCCCGAATGGCGCTTCCATGAGCGCCCCCTGTCCACCGCGCTGTTCCGCCTGTTCGGGGAAGCCTGCCGCGACCGGGCGATGGCCCGGGGACGACCGCCCCGCCCCAGTCCCAAGACAATGACCGCCTGAGTGGCTGAAGGTTTGCCGATGCCGATTACGATCGCGACCTGGAACGTCAATTCCGTTCGCCTGCGCCTGCCCGGTGTGGCAGCCCTAGCCGAGGCTCATGCCCCGGACGTCATCTGCCTTCAGGAGGTCAAGGTCGCGCCGGAGCTGTTTCCGATCGAAGCGGTCAAAGCGCTGGGCTATCCCTATCTGCGGCTCGAGTCCCAGAAGGGCTATAACGGCGTCGCGATCCTGTCGCGTTTGCCGCTGGCACCGATCGAAAGCCGGCAGTGGTGCACGAGGAATGATTGCCGTCATATCGGCGCCCTGCTTCCAGACGGTACGGCGATCCATAATTTCTACGTACCCGCCGGTGGTGACATCCCGGACCCCGACGAGAATCCGAAATTCGCCCACAAGCTCGATTTTCTGTCCGAGATGGCGGCGTGGTCGGAGGAGCTGGGCTCGGACAACCGGTCGATCGTCGTCGGCGATCTGAACGTGGCGCCGCTGGAGACGGACGTCTGGTCGCACAAGCAACTCCTGAACGTCGTCAGCCACACGCCGGTCGAGGTCGCGGCGTTCGAGCGCGTGGTCGCCGCGGGGTCGTGGGAGGACGCGGTCAGGGCGTTCATTCCGCCGGAAGAGCGCCTATACACGTGGTGGAGCTACCGCGCTCGCGACTGGTCGGCGTCTGATCGTGGCCGACGCCTCGACCATATCTGGGTGTCGCCGTCACTGCGCGACCAGTTACGGAGCGCATCGGTGCTGAGATCGGCGAGGGGATGGGAACCGCCGTCGGATCACGTCCCCGTCTTGGCCTCACTCGAGATTTGAACACCGCCATCGGCGAGACGCCGCAACGGACCGATTGGCCCGGCGTCTTTTTCGCCCTCAGCATCGGCGTTTTGGCAGCGTATCAGCAGTTCAAGCTGCCGCCTGTCCTGCCGCTTCTGTCGGAAAACTACGGATACGATCGGCTATTGGCTGGCGGGCTGATGTCCGCCTATGCGGTCGCCGGCCTGTTGCTGTCGATCGGCGTCGGCCGTGTCCTCGACTCTGCCCGCGGGCGGTGGGTCGTCGGCAGCGCGTTTCCGTTGTTTCTGCTTGGCAACGCCGTATGTCTCGCCGTTCCCGAAATCGGAACGGCCATGCTCGGAGGACGCGTCCTCGAAGGCGCCGGTCTCGCTGTCATTTCGGTAGCCGGTCCCGCCCTGGCGGCACAGGCCGCCGCGCCGAAGGACAAGCCGCTGGCCATCGCCTTGTGGGCGACCTGGATGCCGATCGGGCAGGCCATGGCCAATCTGATGGCGGTGCCGGTGCTCGAGGACGCCCAATGGACACCGCTCTGGTGGCTGGCCGTCGCCCTGACGGTCACGATCGGTGCGTGGGCGCTCAAGCGCCTGTCGCGGGCTCCGGCGGCGCCTACGGTCGCCGCGCCGCCGCGGACCGGCACGGGGAAGCCGAGCCTGTCGCTGCCCGTCATCCTGTCGTCCCTGACCTTCATGCTGTGGACGGTCCAGTATCTGGCCTTCACGACCTGGCTGCCGACGTTCCTTGTCGAGGAGCGCGGCCTGTCGCTCGCCGAAGCGGCGCTCAGCCAGACAATTTCACCCCTGGTACTGATCCCCTTCAACCTGTTGGCCGGGGCGCTGGTCGCCCGCGGCCGGAGCCTGCCCTGGCTGCTCGCGGGGTCGCTGGTGGCACAGGGGCTTGTTTGGGGAATAGGGCCCTTCGTCACCGGCCCGGCCGGTTTCATCCTGCTGGCGATCTGGGGCGCAGCCGCCGGGATCACGGCCACCTGCCTGTTCTCCCTTCCCGTCGCCCTGAGCAGCGGGGCGGGCGCATCACAGGCGTTCGGCGTGCTGATGACCGGACGCAATGTGGGCGTGCTGGTCGGGCCGGTACTGCTCGCACAAGCCCTGGCGCTGTGGACGAGATGGAGCCTTTCAGCTCAACCCTTCATGGCGTTCAGCATTGTTGCCGCCATGGGCGCCTTGTGGATCGGCCGCTATCTCCGGCCGCTTCGGTAACAAATGGGAAGAAGGACCGCGCGTCAGCGCGCTAGTCGATAGCCGCCGGCTTCCGTCACCAGGATGCGCGCGTCCGATGGATCATCCTCGATCTTCTGGCGCAGACGATAGATATGCGTTTCCAGCGTATGGGTCGCCACCGCCGCGTTGTAGCCCCAGACCTCGTCCAGCAGCACGTCGCGGCCGACCACCTTGTCGCCGGCCCGGTAGAGGTATTTGAGGATCGCCGTCTCCTTTTCGGTCAGCCGCACCTTGCGGTTCTTCCGGCTATCGATCAGTACTTTGCCGCCGGGCTGGAAGCTGTAGGGGCCGACCGGAAACACGGCATCTTCGGTGAGCTCGTGCTGGCGAAGCTGTGCCCGCACCCTCGCCAGCAGGACGCCCAGCCGGAACGGCTTGGTGATGTAGTCGTTGGCCCCCGAATCGAGGCCGAGGATGGTGTCGGCTTCGGTATCGGCGCCGGTCAGCATGATCACCGGCGTGCGCAGGCCCCCGCGGCGCATCAGGCGGCAGACCTCGCGTCCGTCCATGTCCGGAAGGCCGATGTCGAGGAGGATCAGGTCGAAGCGCTGGGCCCGCGTCTGCTCGAGCGCACCAGCCGCGTTGTCGACGACGACCGTCTCGAATTCCTCGTGCAGCCGCAACTGATCGGCGAGCAGCTCGCGGAGCGCCTCGTCGTCCTCGATCAGCAGAATACGCTTGGCCGTCGTCACGCCTCGCCCCACCTTGACGGATGATCTTGCCACCGATGCGCCGAAGCATGCTTGTCTCGGCCTCGACGCGTAAACTATATCAGCTTCGACACAACGGAAAACTCGCTCCGACGGAATCGCCGGGCGATTTGCGAGCCTTCGAGGAGCCTCAGGGACAATGTCCGAGCCGCGGCAGACCCAACTCGGCCGGCCGGCACCGGCCGCCATCATCGCGGTCGACCGCGCCTCTGGCGATCTGCGCCGCGGCGGCATGGTGCTGGTGCGCGACGAGGAGGGCGGCGCGGCGCTGGTCCTGTCTCCCGAATATGTGAACGCCGCGAGCCTCGATCGCCTGCG
>PBKC01000016.1 GCA_002721365.1 Rhodospirillaceae bacterium
CTGCTGCCGCTGATCGAGGGAACGGTCGTCGCCACCAAGCACGGCACGGTGAAGACCGACCATGTGCTGTTCGTGGCCTCGGGCGCCTTCCACCTCGCGGCGCCCTCCGACCTCCTGCCGGAGCTGCAGGGCCGTCTGCCGATCCGCGTCGAGCTGGATGCGCTCACCGAAGCGGATCTGAAACGCATCCTGACCGAGCCGGAAAACAGCCTGATCCGGCAGTACACGGCGTTGATGGGGACCGAGAACGTGACCCTGGAGTTTACCGAGGACGGTATCGACGCCCTCGCCAAGCTCGCGGCCGACGTGAACGACGGTGTCGAGAACATCGGCGCCCGGCGCCTGCACACGGTGATGGAAAAGCTCCTGGAAGACACGAGTTACGAGGCGTCGGACCGCTCCGGTTCGACGGTCATCATCGACGCGGCGTTCGTGAACGACCATGTCGGCGACCTCGTCCGCAACGCGGATCTGTCGAAGTTCATTCTATAGGCGTTTGTACGGGAAACATTCGGGCACAAGTCGCCGATTCCCAACCCGTCACCCCCGCGAAGGCGGGGGTCCATGCTAGCGGCACCGCTCCGTAGATTCCCGCCTTCGCGGGAATGACAATCTGGCTGAATGGCGCGGTTGCCGTCTAATTCCGCCGCCGGCGTAGCAGCACGTAGAGCGCGCCTTCGCCGCCGTCACGGGGCTGGGCCGGTTGGAAAGCCAGTACGGAGGCGCGGACCGGCGCTTCGTTGAGCCAGCGGGGCACGGAGCGGCGAAGGACGCCGCCTTCACCCGACGGTCCCAATCCACCCTTGCCGGTGATCACCAGCACACAACGATGGCCGCGGCTGTAGCTCGCGTTGATAAAAGCGTTGAGGGCGGCATGAGCGCGGTCCTGGGTCATGCCGTGGAGATCGATGCGATCGTCGACCTCGTACCGTCCGCGCCGCAGCCGCTGGGCGCTGCGTTTGTCGAGCCCCGGCGCGTTTCCCTTGGCCAGCGGTGGCAAGGTGACCGGCTTTGGCGGTGGTTTCGTTGGAGTTGAGACCGGGGGAACGATCGCGGTTTCGGTGCGCGGCGGCTCCGGTTTGGCGATTTCAGGCGCGGACACGTCCGTTTCCCGGCCGGGCAGCGGCTTGTCGAAACGGGTGGCGAGGCGCCAGAGCTCCAGTTCGCCCTGAGTCAGCTTGCGCCGGTTCTTCCTCCCTTCGCCACGGTCAGCCATCACCGACGATGATGATGTGAAGCCGCCGAGGCCCGTGCGCCCCCAGCTCGAGCTGCTGGGCGATGTCGGCGGTGCGCGACGGCCCCGTGACCATGTGGACCGCCCGAGGCATGCCGGCTCCATGTTCGGCACGGAAGCGTGCCCACGCCTGTTCCATCGCGCCGACGAGGCGGGACTTGAACAGAACGACGATATTGGCCTCGGGCAGGAAGCTCGCCGTCGCCGCATGATCCGGGCCGGTAGCCACCATGATCGTTCCGGTCTCGGCGATCCCGGCGAAGGCCTTGGTCACCGTGACTTCGTCCTTGCCGCCCGGCGCGCCGAAACAGACGTCGAGGGTCGATGCGTCGCCCCAAGGAAGGCCCTCGAACACCGGATCGGGAGAAACGACGACCCCGTTGGGTTCGTTGCGCCGACCGAGAAACCGTTCGATAGCTGCCGGAATCTCGCTGACGTCCGCAACCTCGTCGACGGTGCCCGCGATGCTTTCGACCTTGGCACGGAACAGGTCCGGCCAGGCGGCCGTATCTTCGACCCGCCGCGGGATGATATGCGGCTTTCCACCTACCAACCGTTCATCCAGGGGCTTGGCCTCGGCCGCCGAAAGGGAACCCCGGCCGAGCGAGCGCCGGATCGAGGCCAGGATCGCGTCGCGCGCTTCGCTCACCGGCCGCGTTCCCCAGCGGACCAACGCGCCATGAACGTCTTCCCTTCGGGTGCTGGAAAATCGCGGCCGCCGGTCCAGCCGCCGGCAAGGGGCAGCGAGCGAAACCGTCCTTTCCGCCGACCCAGCCGCCCGAGCAGGTTCATCGCCAGTCCCGTCCCCAGGCGATAGAACGCCGGACGCCGTGCTGCCCATCCCCAGAGCTTGAGGCCATAGCGGACGGCGGGCGGTGACATCTTTCCCTCGAACTCGCGCCGCCGCCATTCGCGCATCATCCGCGGCAGCGGGATGCGCATCGGGCAGACTTCCTCGCATCGGCCGCAAAACGGCGTCGCGTTGGGCAGATGCCCGGCTTCCTTGACGCCGATCAACGCCGGGGTCAGCACCGCGCCGATAGGTCCGGGATAGACCCAGCCATAGGTATGGCCGCCGACCGCCGCATAGACCGGGCAATGGTTCATGCAGGCGCCGCAGCGGATGCAGCGAAGCACGTCGCGGAACGCGCCTTCCAGCATCTTGCTGCGGCCGTTGTCGAGCAGAATGACGTGGAACTCGTCCGGACCGTCGATCTCGTCGGACCGGCGCGGACCGGTAGCGAAGGTCGTATAGGCCGACATCTCCTGCCCCGTCGCCGACCGGCCGAGGACGCGGAGGATCACCGAGACGTCCTCGCGGTTGGGAACGATCTTCTCGATCGAGGTAACGACGATGTGGATACGCGGCAGCGATTGCGTCAGGTCGCCATTGCCTTCGTTGGTGACGACGACGATCGACCCTGTCTCGGCGAGCAGGAAGTTGGCGCCGGTGATACCGACGTCGGCATCGAAGAATCTCTGGCGCAGGACCTGGCGTGCCTCATCGACCAGGGCGCGCGAGTTGTCCCGGCGCTGGGTCTTGCCGAACTTCGTGTGTTTTTCGAGGAACAGGTCGGCGATCTGGTCCTGGGTCTTGTGAACGGCGGGGGCGAGGATGTGGCTCGGCGGCTCTTCAGCCAACTGGACGATATATTCGCCGAGATCCGTCTCGACCGGCTCGATACCGTTGGCGGTGAGGAAATCGTTGAGACCGATTTCCTCGGCCACCATCGATTTTCCCTTGGTGACCGTGCGGGCATTCGCCTTACGGCAGATGTCCAACACCGCCTGGCGAGCGTCTTCGCCGGTCTGGCACCAATGAAGATTGCCGCCCTGCTCGGTCAGCTTGGCCTCGAACCGTTCAAGGTAATAGTCGAGGTTCAGGAAGACGTGATCCTTGATCTCCCGTGCGCGGTCGCGGAGAGCATCGAACTCCGGCAGGCCGTCGACGGCGACCCGGCGCTTGGTCTGGAAGCCGGTCTTGAGCTTCGCCATCGCCTGCTGGAGATCGGGATCGGCAAGAGCGGCGTGGGCGCTTTCCTTGAAAGCGTGGCTCATCGGCTCATACATGGTCAGCGCGCTCCGTCGCCGATCGGCGGCTGGTCGGTCATGCCGGCCAGGACCTCGGCGACATGACGGACCTCGACCGCCGCGTTCCGACGCTTGAGGCGGCCGGCCATGTTGAGAAGACAGCCCATGTCGCCGGCGAGCAGCATGCCGGCGCGCGTCGCTTCGATATCGGAGGCCTTCTCGTCGGCGATCTTGGTCGACACCTCGGGGTACTTGACGCAGAACGTCCCGCCGAATCCACAGCAGACCTCGGCCCCCGGCAGTTCCTCGAGGGAAAGACCCTCGACCGTCGCGAGGAGTTTTCGCGGCTGCGCCTTCACCGACAGTTCACGAAGGCCCGAGCAGGAGTCGTGGTATGTCACCGTTCCGTCGAAACGAGTCCCGACTTCCGTCAGACCCCGGACGTCCGTGAGAAAGGACACGAGCTCCCACGTCCGGCCTGCGAGTTCGGCCGCCGCGGCGTGGTCGGGCGTTCCTTCCTCGAACAGCTCGACGAAATGTCGCTTGATCATGCCGGCGCATGACCCCGACGGCGCGACAACGTAGTCATAGCCTTTGAAGGCGGCGATGACTTGGCGCGCGATCGACCGTGAGGTGCCGAAATCGCCCGAGTTGAAGGCCGGCTGCCCGCAACACGTCTGGGCTTCGGGTACCTCGACGCTGCATCCCGTCTTTTCGAGCAGGCGAATTGCGGCGAAACCCACCGTGGGTCGGAAAAGGTCTACGAGGCAGGTCACGAAAAGGGCGACCCGACAGGCAGGTTCTGGCATCAGGCTGTCATCCGTGAGCGGCGAATTGCGGCGCTAACATGCGGGGACAGAGCTTCTCGCGCAACAACTGACATCGCACCCGCCTTGAATTCGCGGCGGCGTCTATCGCATCGCCGCCTTCTCGTCAGATGCCGTTATCGGCAGCAGGATCCAGTAGCGCCCCGGGGACTTCATCCGCCCAGCGATCTCTTCGGCTTCCGTTCCGTATCCCCAGAACACGTCGCCTCGAACCGGGCCGCGGATCGCACCACCGGTGTCCTGGGCGATCATGAGACGGTTCCACGGTTCGCCCTTCTCTCCGTCGGCCAGCGCCGGCTTCGTCGTTTCAAGCCATATCGGCACGCCCAGAGGAACGAACTTTCGGTCGACGGCAAGCGAGCGGCCGGGCGTCAGAGGAACACCCTGGGCGCCAATGGGGCCTTCCCCCTCAATCGTCTGAAAGAACACATAGGACCGGTTGAGATTCATCACATCGGTGGCCTCCGAGGGATGGGCTTCGAGCCAGTCCCGAATTGTCTGAAGGCTCACCGTTTCCGGCGTCAGGGCCTCTCGGGCGATCAGTTCGCGTCCGATCGCGAAATACGGATGTCCGTTCTGGCCGGCATAGCCGACCTGCATCACATCGCCGTCTTCGAACTCCACCCGACCGGACCCTTGGATCTGCAGAAAGAACGCGGCGATCGGATCTTTCACCCAGACCAGCGCTAGGTCCTCGTCGTCCAAAGCGCCATCCGCAATCTCGGCCCGCGTCGGGAACGGCAGCAGGCGACCGGAAACGACATGCCCGGAGATCCGCCGGCCGGCGAGATCGTCCGCGAACTTTCCAAGGTCCACTTCGATGAGGCTTGGCGGTCGTTTCAGAAGCGCCACAGGATAGTCGGGATGGGGTTCGCGCGATCCCTTCAGCAAGGGCTCGTAATAGCCGGTGAAGAGGCCGCGACGGTTTCCACGATCGCTGGCGACGAACGGCCTGAACCAACGCTCGAAGAAGGCGTGGCTCGCGGCGTCATCACCAAGTTCGACATCCTTGGCGGCCAGACAGATCTTGTCCCAGTCGCCGTCGGAGCCCGCCAGCATCAAAAGTTTGGCCGGTGTCCGGCCACTGATCTTCTGACAAGAGCGCAACAGCGCCGAGAGTGCTTCCCCGACGGGATCCTCGGCCCACCCGTCGAGATCGGCAAAGGAACTTGGAGAAAGAGAAAGAGCCGGTTCGACCGGCCGACTGCGAAGATGCAGCCAGTAGGCGACCACGATCAGCGCCACAACGAATCCAGCGGCTGCCACCAGAAACAACAGCCGCTGCGATATCGTCACTGTCCGGTCCTCACCGGTCGTTTCAGGCGGGGCTGCGCGTCTTCACAAGCGCCCAATTCGGATCACGCGAGCGCGTGTTCCGCGAGAACGTCCAAATATCGGTGACTTCCTCGCTGTCGTTCGGATCGCCGGCGATGACGCGGCCCTCGGTGTCCAGGGTTACGTTGATCTGTTGGCTCTCGATCTTCACCGTGACCACTGCATCCCGGTCCGCCATTTCGGCCTCGAGGATCGAGATACCGTCGATCGAGGTAATCGTCGTCTTCTGGGTCTCTCCCGCACCGGCGCGCCGATCGATCTCTTCGACGAAGCTGGCAAACAGATCATCGGCGAGGAGACTGCGGAGTTGCGCCTTATCGCCAGCCGCGAATGCGCTGACGATGTATTCGAAGGCCGTCTTGGCGCCCGCGAGGAATTCATCCTCATCGAAATTCGGGTCCGCGATCTTGATCTGTGCCAGCCCAGCCGCTGCCGGGTGGCGCGACTCGGACGTGGCCCGTCGCCGTTCCGGCAGGTGAACGACGGTGTCCTTGACCTCTTCGGCCTCGCGCTTCACCGTCTCATGCTGCCGTTCGTGGCCGGTGCGTTTACCCAAGACGCGGTGCAGACGCACCACGAGAAACGCCGCGATCATCGCGAACAGGATAATGTCTAAGAACTGAAAGCCGCCGCCCATACCTGGCTTTTCGATAGTGATGAGGCGCAGCCCTGTTTCGCTGCGCAATTCGACCAATCTAGATCGCCGTAGGCGGTCGGTCCACCCGACCGCTCAAAACGACATATAACGATGACCGACCGATAGCGCATCCCCCGAGCCGTAATGATTTTTGCCGTACCCTTCTTTCTATGGATGCTCGCCGAGATCGCGGGCTTCGCTCTTGTCGGCCAATACGTCGGCGCCGGCACCACCGTTCTCCTGGTGATCGTCACCGGCATTGCCGGCTGGACGCTGCTTCGCTACCAGGGCGGTACGGTCATGACCCGCATCCAGGTCGCGATCGCGCGCGAAGAACCGCCGGTCGCCGAGATGCTGGACGGCGTCGCGATCGCCATTGCCGGAATCTGCCTGATGATCCCCGGCTTCATCTCCGACATTCTCGGCATCCTGCTGTTTGTCCCGCCGCTTCGCCGTTTTCTCCTGATGTCGACCCTGAAGAAGCTGCGAAGCCAAAGCGGCGTGACGACCTGGGCCCGGACGAAATCCGGCGACACGATTATCGAAGGCGAGTACGAGGACGTGACACCGCACGACGACCCCACCCTTCCGCGCCAGGATTAACGGCCTGAGAAAGGGCCTTGCTCTCCATCGCGTTGATTTGGATGGCCAGTTGTCTTGATGGCCGTTCCATGCTAGCCCAACCGCGCAACAGTCGAGAAAGTGGAGACTATGGCCGATAGCAGTGCCGGCGCCGGCGCCGATACCACGGGTGGTGCCCAGCAGCAGACGGCGGTGCCGAACATCGCCATTCGCGCGCAGTATGTGAAAGACCTTTCATTCGAGAATCCGTCGGCACCGCAGATCCTGTCCGGATCGGCCGAGCGTCCCAAGATCGACATCAATGTCGGTATCCGCACCGCGCGGTTGTCGGAAACCGATTTCGAGGTCGAACTGCAGATCAACGCGAAGGCGGATATCAGCGATAAGCCGGCCTTTATCGTCGAGCTGAAATATGCCGGCGTGTTCGCCTTGACCAACTTCCCGCAGGAACAGCTTCAGCCGATCGTCATGATCGAATGTCCGCGTCTGCTGTTTCCGTTCGCGCGGCAGATCATCGCATCCTCGACTCGGGACGGCGGTTTTCCGCCCTTGATGCTGGAGCCCATCGACTTCGTCGCACTGTACCGGCGTCAGCAGCAGGAAGCCGCTACCCGCCAGGCGCAGGCGTCCGACCAGCCGGCCGGTTCAGCTTAACCAGATCGGTTCTTTGAGCTTATCGAGAAACGCGCGGTGCGCCGTGCGTTCCACCTCTGAGATTCCGTGGGGTCTCGGCTCCCTGTAGGGACGTTCGACCGCAGCCGCTGTAACAGTTCCTTCTTCGCCTGCCGACACGGCGAGGCTCAGACCCGGCTGTCGGCCGCCGATCAGTTCCAGATACACTTCGGCGAGCAGCTCGGCGTCGAGCAGCGCACCGTGCAAGGTTCTCGCCGAATTGTCGATCGCGAAGCGGCGGCAGAGAGCGTCGAGGCTTGCCGGTGCGCCTGGAAATTTGCGCCGGGCGATTCCCACCGTATCGATCGCCCGGCTCGAGTCCAGCAGAGGGCGACCGCTGCGTTTCAGCTCCGCATTGAGAAAACGCATGTCGAATTCGGCATTGTGGATAACCAGCGGAGAATCGCTCAGGAACGTCATCAGCTCGTCCACGAGCTCCGCGAAGAGCGGTTTGGTGGCGAGGAAATCCTCGCTCAGACCGTGCACCGCGAAGGCTTCGGCCGGCATGTCCCGTTCCGGATTGATATAGCAGTGATAGGTCCGGCCGGACGGAACGTGGTTCATCAGTTCGAGACAACCGATTTCGACCACCCTGTGGCCGTTGTTCGGGTCGAGACCCGTCGTTTCGGTGTCGAGCACGATTTCCCGCACGGTGCGCCTTATCCTCTGCCGTGTTTCCGTGCCGCGGCAACGATCGCGGCGATGCATCGCCGAGTGTAACCTTTCCCGAGTCCTGTCGGAACGACATGGTCCGCCCGGCGGCGCTTTTCGGCATCGGGCATTTGCTTGGCGAGCACAGCATTCAGGCGTTCGGGCGTCATGCCACTGCGTTTCAGCGCCCGCATCTTCTGGAGGAAAGCGGGCGCGCTGACCACGACCGTGAGATCGCAGCGCCTTTGCCCGCCTGTTTCGAAGAGCAGAGGAATGTCGAGCACCACGACCGATGCGCGGCGCCGATGGGCGCCCGCCATGAATTGCTTCTCGCGCCGACGGACGAGCGGATGGAGGATAACCTCCAGCGCTTTCAGGGCTTCCGCATCACCGAACACGCGCTTGCCGAGTGCTGCCCGATCGACGGTGCCAGCGCGGGTCACGCCCGGAAATCGCTGCTCCACGGCATCAACGGCCTCTCCGTTCTGATCCATCAGGGAGTGGACGGCCGCGTCCGCATCAAAGACCGGAACACCCAGATCTCGAAACATTTGAGCCGCCGTCGATTTTCCCATCGCGATCGAGCCGGTAAGCCCGATGACGACAAGGCGGCGGGATCGTTTCAAGAGAGATCCTCGAGCACGAAGCGACGCAGTTCCGGCGTGACCTGGGGCTCGACACCGAACCAGGACGCAAATCCCGGCCGTGCCTGATGAAGCAACATTCCGAGCCCATCGACCGTCGCCAGCTCCGATGCCTTGGCCTTGGCGAGAAGCGGCGTTTCCAAGGGGACATAGACGATGTCGGTGACGACCGCGGTCGAAGGCAAAGGTCCGAGCTCGAGGCCGAGAGGTTCGTGGCCTTCCATGCCGAGAGCAGTCGTGTTGACCAGAAGCGCTGCGTCAGGCAGGGCCGCTTGACGATTGTCCCAGGCAAACGTGGATACCCTGCAAGCACCGCCCAGTGAAGACGCCAGGGCATCAGCGCGAGATTTTGTCCGATTGACGAGACGGATCTCTGTAACGCCGGCGTCGATCAGAGCGACGCATACGCCCCGTGCCGCACCGCCGGCACCCAGCACCACCGCCGGTCCAGCGGCGGGTTCCCACTGCGGTGCCTCTTGCCGCAGGTTTTCGATGAAACCGAAAACGTCGGTATTGGTTCCGAACAAGGTTCCGTCTTCGCGAACAATCACCGTGTTCACTGCGCCGACACGGCGCGCGAGAGGATCGACCGCATCGACGGCGGCCATCGTCGTTTCCTTATGGGGAATGGTGACGTTCACGCCGCGGAAACCGAGAATCGGCAAAGCACGCAATGCCTGAATCAATCGATCCGGATTTACGGCCAGCGGCAGATAAGCGCCGTCGATGCCGTAATGTTCCAGCCAGAAATTGTGCAAGCGCGGCGAACGCGAATGGGCGATCGGCCAGCCGATGACGCCAGCGATCCGTGCCTTTCCCGAAATAATCATGTGGGGCTGAGACCTCGTCTGCGCAGGAACCCGAGCAACGGTAACAGGGGAAGACCGAGTACCGAAAAATAGTCTCCCTCGACCCTATCGAAGAGCGACACACCATATCCTTCAAGCTGATAGCTGCCGACCGAGCCCAGAATTTCGGTGCCGCAACGCGACAGATAACGAGCAAGAAACGGGTCGGAAAATGGCCGCATCGTCATAACGACGACCTCGGCATGTCGCCACAGCACGGTCTCGTCGCGAACGACACTGACGGCGGAGATCAGCCGGTGAGTTCGACCTCGGAGCGCCAGAAGCTGTTTCCTGGCGGCATCGATCGTTTCCGGCTTGTCGAACCGAATTCCTTCGAGATCGAGGACCTGATCGGCAGCAACGACATCGATCGCCGGACGCCGCGAAGCGACATCCAACCCTTTCGCATCGGCCAACGCCGAGGCGACGGCGTCGCTGTTCATATCCGCTGGAAATCCGCGCTTGAGGACAGATTCATCAATTCGCGCCGGATCGATCTCGAAATCGATTCCAGCGGCCGCGAGCAGCTTCGCACGGATAGGTGAGCCCGACCCGAGAACGACCGACATCGGCTGCCTGGCTATTCGGGTGCCGAACGACGACGATAGAGTTCGAGCACTGCCGCCGCCGTTTCTTCGATCGACCGCCGGGTGACATCGATCACGGACCAACCGTTCGCAGCGAAGATCCGACGCGCTTCGGTGATCTCCTCCTGCACGGCCTCGGGATCGACATAGTCGGTCTGGCCGGTCTCATGAAGCATACGAAGACGATTCTGGCGGATCTGAACGAGGCGTTCGACATTGGTCGTCAAGCCGACGACCAAAGGGCGCTTCAAACTGAACAAGCTCGCGGGAAGGGGCACCTTGGGGACCACCGGTACGTTCGCGGTCTTCACGCCACGGTTGGCGAGATAGATGCTTGTTGGTGTCTTCGACGTTCGCGACACACCGACGAGAACGATATCGGCGCCTTCAAGATCATCTACCGCCTGGCCGTCGTCATGGGACAGCACGAACTGCATTGCCTCGATCCGCGAGAAATACTCGTCGTCGAGCGCATGCTGCTTTCCAGGCTGTGCATGGCTTTCCGTTCCCAGGTAGCCGGAAAGCGCGCCGACAACATGATCGAGGATCGGGATGCAAGGGACTTGGATCGCCCGGCAGCGTTCCTGCAGCAACGACCGCAGTTCGTCGTCGACGAGGGTGAACATCACCACGCCCGGATGCGCCTCGACTCCTGTCAGCACCTTGTCGATCTGCCTGCGGCTTCGGACCAGCGACCACACATGTTCGACCGCTTCGACCGCCTCGAAATGCGCGATGGCGGCACGGGCAACGATACTGACCGTTTCACCGGTCGAATCTGAAATCAGGTGAACGTGGAACTGACGCAACGCCGAATGCTCCCTGAACGCTGGGGATAGTTATCGCAATTTTCCCCGGGTCATGATCGGCAATCGGATCGGTCCCCGTCTACCCCTGAGAGCCCCGGGAGTCGTCCCCAGGGCTCTTCATTCCGTCAAGGACGTGCGAACACCGGGGACAACGGTCTGAACCCCGACTTATCCCCATCATTCGATTACGGCCGAGAGCAGCGTTCTTCCTGCCGGTTGCACGTGCTTTCCCAACCGGTATACACAGCAGCTTCGGCTGTCCGCCCGCTCCCGCCAGCTATATCCCTGCTGTGGGTATCTTCTTCATCCCCGATTCCTGTTCCCCCAACAACAAACCTCTACCTTATAGGGAATCACTTTTGGTTTTTGGGGGGAGGGGTGAACTGCGTGGATAACTCACCCACTGGAGCTGCTCGATGACGAAACCGCTACTGACCGTCCTGGAAGGAGCGGAAGTGAAATGCCCGCCTGTCTGGCTGATGCGGCAGGCCGGACGCTATCTTCCGGAATACAGGGAAGTACGATCACGCGCGGGGGGGTTTCTGGACCTCTGTTACAGTCCGGCACTGGCCGCTGAGGTAACGTTACAGCCGATCACCCGTTTCGGGTTCGATGCGGCGATCATCTTCTCGGACATTCTGGTGGTGCCGCATGCGCTGGGGCAGGGTGTCCGATTTGAGGAGGGACATGGTCCGGTCCTCGACGCGATACGTGATCGACAAGGCCTATCGGGATTGTCGCGCGAAGGGGTGACTGAACGGCTGGCGCCGGTCTATGAGGCAATCAGCACCGTGGCGTCGCGGTTGCCGTCGGCGACGGCTTTGATCGGTTTCTGTGGCGCACCGTGGACGCTCGCGTCCTACATGATCGAGGGAGGGTCGAGCCGCGATTTTCTCGAGGTCAAGCGATGGGCGTATGGCGATCCCGATGCCTTCGCACAGTTGATCGATCTATTGACGGACGCCTGTGCCGAGCATCTGGGTCGGCAGATCGACGCGGGTGCCGAGGTGGTCCAGATTTTCGATAGTTGGGCGGGGGTGCTCAGCAGTCGGGAGTTCGAACGCTGGTGTGTTGCGCCGATGCAGGCGATCGTTGCCAGGCTCGGCGATAGTCATCCCGGCGTGCCGGTCATCGGCTTTCCGCGCGGGGCCGGTCTTGGCTACGAAGCGTATGGCCTGAGAACGGGCGTAACGGCAGTGGGTCTGGATACGACCGTTCCTCTGCCATGGGCTGTCGAAGCTGTCGACGCGATCGTTCAGGGTAACCTTGATCCGGCTTTGCTCGTAGTTGGCGGCGCTCCCCTACGGGCGGAAATATCGCGTATACGGCAGGTCGTGGGCGACAAGCCGTTCATCTTCAACCTCGGGCATGGTGTCGTGCCGCAGACGCCGCCCGAAAACGTAGCGCTGCTAGTGGAATGGCTGAGGCAGTAAAGACCGGAAGGACTGCGGTCGTTCTGTTCAACCTGGGCGGTCCGGATTCTCCGCAGGCCGTACGACCGTTCCTTTTCAATCTGTTCAATGATCGGGCGATCATCGATCTCCCCAATCCGTTGCGCTTTTTTCTCGCCAAGCTGATATCCGGACGTCGGGAGAAAACGGCACAGGCGATTTACGATCATCTCGGTGGTCGGTCGCCGCTTCTCGATCTAACGAAGGAACAGGCGGCTGCGCTCGAGGGCGCTCTAGCCGATCTCGGCGAAGTGAAGGTTTTCGTGGCGATGCGCTATTGGCATCCGTTCTCCGTCGAGACGGCAGCCGACGTGAAACGTTTCTCACCGGACAGAGTGGTATTGCTGCCGCTTTATCCGCAGTTTTCGGGAACGACGACGGGATCGTCGTTCAAGGACTGGGACCAGGCCGCACGAAAGGTCGGTCTCACGGTTTCCGGGCCGAGGCTCTGTTGTTATCCGCAGCTTTCCGAACTTTGTCAGGCACATGCCGCATTGATTGCCGAGCATCTGGAGGAAGCGCGGCAGTACGGAAAATTCCGTGTGCTGTTTTCGGCCCATGGGTTACCGAAGAAGATTATCGCTAAGGGCGATCCCTATCAGTGGCAGGTCGAACGGTGTGTGGAGGGAGTCGTTTCGGCGCTGGGTGACCGGAGCCTGGACTGGTCGATCTGCTATCAGAGTCGGGTCGGTCCGTTGGAATGGATCGGACCTTCGACTGACGAAGAAATACGCCGTGCAGGCGCTGAAGGCGTGGCGCTGGTCGTCGTTCCCATCGCTTTCGTCTCCGAACATTCCGAAACCCTGGTGGAGATCGGAATCGAATATCGGCATCTCGCAGAATCGGTCGGTGTTCCGGGCTTTGTTCGGGTACCGGCCCTGAACGCAGCGGATGTCTTCATTCGAGGATTGGCCGGTATGGTCAGGGAATCGGCCGATCAGAGCGGTGTTTGCCCCGCCGGAAGGAAGGGGACCAGAATCTGCCCGAAGGAATTTGGGCGTTGTCCCGCCGACCTGCCGGCGGAAACGGCGGTATGATCGCGGACGGTTACCTGTGGTGGAAGGCGCTTCACGTCATCAGCATCATTGCTTGGATGGCGGCGCTTCTCTATCTGCCGCGCCTTTACGTCTACCATGTCGACGCCGAGCCGGGTTCGACGTTGTCCGAGACGTTGAAAGTGATGGAACGGCGCCTGCTGCGGGCGATCATGACGCCGGCGATGGTCGCGAGCTATGTCTTTGGCGGTTTGCTGCTTGCCAGCGGCGCTGTCGATCTGTCGGGCGGATGGCTTCATGCCAAGTTGGCGTTGGTGGTTCTTCTGACCGTGATGCATGGCGCGATGGCGCGATGGCGGCGCGCGTTTGCCGAGGATCGCAACCAGCGCTCGACGCGTTTTTTTCGCATGATGAACGAGGTTCCGACCTTGTTGATGATCGGGATCGTGATTCTAGTGATCGTGAAGCCATTCTAGTGACGACGGGGAGGGTAGGCGCTGTCGTCATTGGATGGCTGATTGACTCCCATGCCTGTGTGGGCTAGTAATCTAATCGGCGCAGGGGCAGGATTGCCCCTATATCCGAATTAATTCCTTCCTCTCACCTCAATACTGTGTCCATGGGCGCCCCGCCCGCTGGAGGACTCGGCATAAGCCGGGAATCTCTACTGACACGACCAGCCCGTGTATCGGTGGACTGAGACTATGAATCTGCAAGAACTCAAGCAGAAATCTCCCAGCGACCTTCTGACCTATGCGGAGGAATGCGGCGTCGAGAACGCCAGCACGCTCCGCAAGCAGGATCTGATGTTCGCTATTCTGAAGCAGCTCGCCGACAGCGATGTGGCGATCTTCGGCGATGGCGTCCTCGAAATCCTGCAGGACGGTTTCGGCTTCCTCCGTGCCCCCGAAGCGAATTACTTGCCGGGCCCGGACGATATCTATGTTTCGCCGAGCCAGATCCGACGTTTCGGACTCAGGACCGGCGATACGGTCGAGGGGCAGATTCGGCAGCCCAAGGAAGGCGAGCGCTATTTCGCGCTGTTGAAGATCAACACGATCAACTTCCAGCCGCCGGAGAACGTCCGTCACAAGGTCCATTTCGACAACCTGACACCGCTCTATCCCCAGAACCGGATCAACCTCGAGATCGAGGGTCAGCCGGGGAAGGATATGAGCTGCCGGGTCATCGACCTCGTGTCGCCGCTGGGCAAGGGTCAGCGTGGTCTGATCGTGGCGCCGCCGCGGACCGGTAAGACGATGCTGCTGCAAAGCATCGCCCATTCGATCGCTACCAATCATCCCGAGATCTTCCTGATCGTGCTGCTGATCGACGAGCGGCCGGAGGAAGTCACCGACATGCAGCGTTCGGTCAAGGGCGAGGTGGTGAGCTCGACTTTCGACGAGCCTGCGGTCCGTCACGTACAGGTCGCGGAGATGGTGATCGAGAAGGCCAAACGCCTGGTGGAGCACGGCCGCGACGTCGTCATCCTGCTCGATTCGATCACTCGCTTGGCCCGTGCCTACAACACCGTGGTGCCGTCGTCCGGCAAGGTCCTGACCGGCGGTGTCGATGCCAACGCGTTGCAGCGTCCGAAGCGGTTCTTCGGTGCCGCCCGGAATATCGAGGAGGGCGGTTCGCTCACCATCATCGCCACCGCGCTGATCGATACCGGTTCGCGGATGGACGAGGTGATCTTCGAGGAGTTCAAGGGCACCGGTAACTCGGAAATCGTCCTCGACCGCAAGCTCGCCGACAAGCGCACCTTCCCGGCGATGGATGTCGGCAAGTCCGGTACCCGCAAGGAAGAGCTGCTGGTCGACAAAGCCGCCTTGTCGAAGATGTGGGTGCTGCGCCGTATCCTCACGCCGATGGGCGTCGTCGATGCGATGGAGTTCCTCATCGACAAGCTGCGCGGTACCAAGACCAACGACGAATTCTTCCGGTCGATGAATACCTGACGCCGGTCTATCGGCGTTCAGGCGAAAAGAAAGGCTGCCGGATCACTCCGGCAGCCTTTTTTCTTGAGGTAAGTCGGTTTTCTCAGACTTCGAAGATCGTCGACCCGGTGGTCTTCCGGCCTTCGAGATCGCGGTGCGCCTGGGCGGCTTCCTTCAGCGGATAGCGGTTGTTGATTTCGATCTTCACGCCGCTTTTCACCGCGTCGAACAGGGCATTGGCGCTGTCGACCAGGTCCTTCCGCGCTGCGGTGTAGACCATCAGCGACGGACGGGTCATGAACAGCGAGCCCTTCTGGGCGAGGATGCCGATGTCGAATGGCGGGATCTTGCCCGAGGATTGGCCGAAGCTCACGAACATGCCGAGCGGCTTCAGGCAGTCCAGCGATTGCGGGAAGGTGTCGTTGCCGACCGAGTCGTAGACGACCGGAACGCCAGCGCCGCCGGTGATCTCCTTCACCCGGGCGACGAGGTCTTCGCGGGTGTAGACGATCGGATGATCGCAGCCATGGGCCTTGGCGAGCTCCGCCTTCTCGTCGCTGCCGACAGTGCCGATCACCGTGGCGCCGAGCTTCTTCGCCCACTGGCAGGCGATCAGGCCGACGCCGCCGGCCGCGGCGTGGAACAGGATCGTGTCGCCGGCCTTCACCTTGTACGTGCGACGGAGCAGGTATTCCGCGGTCATGCCCTTGAGCATCATGCCGGCGGCCTGCTCGTCGCTGATTCCGTTGGGAACCACGACGACTCGATCGGCCGGCATCAGCCTGGCTTCCGAGTAGGCGCCGGCCGGGGGTGATGCATAGGCGACGCGGTCACCGACCCTGATATCGGTTACGCCGCTTCCAACCGCTTCGACGACGCCGGCGCCTTCCAAACCCGGAATAAAGGGAAAGGAAGGGATCGGATAAAGGCCGGTGCGGAAATAGGTGTCGATGTAATTCAGGCCGACAGCTTTATGCCGGATGAGAATTTGGCCCTCACCTGGATCACCGACGTCGACTTCCTTCCAATTAAGGACTTCCGGTCCGCCCGTTTCGTCCATGGTTATCGCATGAGCCTTCATGATCTTTCCTCCAAGAGTAACGAGGCTTCGCCGATTACTTAAGATGGTTGGCGAAGAAATCCGTAGTCCGGGTGTTGGCGAGGGCGGCGTTCTCAACGTCGTAATGGGCGCCACCGACCCGCGCGAAGGCGTGATCCATTCCAGGATAGGAGTGGAGGGTCACCATCGGGTAGCCGGAGAGCTTTGCCTTGATCTTCTCCTGTGCGTCCGGCGGGACGAACTTGTCCTTTTCGGCGATGTGGAGCATCAGCGGTTTCTTGATCTGGTCGGCTTCGTCGAGTGCGGCTTCGATACCGACACCGTAATAGCCGACCGAGCAATCGATCGACGTCCGGGTCGCCATGGAATAGGCGAGCTTGCCACCCAGGCAGTAGCCCACCGCTCCCACCTTGCCAGTGCAGTCGTCCATGGCACGGAGTGTCGCGAGCGTCGCATCGAGATCCTGGACGCCTTTGTCCTGGTCAAAGCCCTTGAACAGGTCGAAGGCCTTCTTCCATTCGGCGTCTGTCTGGTCGGTGATATCGACGCGTGGTTCCTGGCGCCAGAACAGGTCCGGACAGGCAACCACATAGCCCAGCCGGGAAAGGTCGATGGCGATGTCGCGCATCACCTTGTTGACCCCGAAAATCTCCTGAATCAGGACGATCCCCGGTCCGATACCGGCCTGGGGCTTGGCGAGAAAAGCGGCGAAGGTTCCGCCGTCGGCTGCGCTGATGTTGATCCAGCTTTCGGACATGATGCTGACCTCCCGCAAGGAATTCCGCGGGCACTCTAACCCCGTGTCCTCAGCCTGTCACCGATCCGGCGCGCAAAGGTTTTTGGCCGTTGCGCAACGAATCCGCCTTCAAGCGGTAGGACCGTTTCGTAGCAGGTCTCGCAGCGCCGGAGCGTCGGTAACGGGGAGGGAGCAGGTCATGCCGGTGCAGACATAGGCGGTGGGTCGACCCTCGACGGGGCCTTTGCCGGCTGCTGGGTGAGAATCCGGAAGGCCGTCGCCGGAATTGAGTACTTGAAGCGACAGCCGGGCGATGCCGGCACGACGAGCGGCCTCGACCATGCGTTCCGTCTCCGGTTGGTCCGCTGCGCCGAAAACGACGATCTGCTGGCCGGAGAGGAAAAAGCCCCAGTTGTTGAGGAGAGTCATCGGCCCGAGAGCATTGCGCTCGATGTCAGCCGTGAAGGCAGCAACGAGGGATTCGGCATTTCCGCGATACGATTCCTCTCCGGTCAGGTGATAGAGCCGGATCAGGACTTCGAGCAGCATGCCGTTGCCGGCGGGAATGGCGCTGTCGTTGGCGCTCCGCGGACGGGTGATGAGGGCCTCTCCGTCATCAGGGGTCATGTAGTAGCCTCCCGATTCCGGGTCGGCGAAGCGGGCTTGGACGGTTTCGAGCCAGGACTGAGCGGCCTTCAGCTTGGATGAGTCGCCGGTCGCCTGATGCAGGTAAAGGGCCGCGCGTGCCATCGCGGCGTAGTCGTCCAGCATGCCCGCATGCTGGGACCGGCCATGGCGGTGCGCGTGGAGCAGGCGGTCGCCGTCCGTCATTTCGCGGACGATGAAATCGAACGCCTTTTCAGCAGCGGCGATCCAGTCCGGCCTGCCGAAAGCCGCGCCGGCATTGGCGAGGGCGGCGATCATCAGGCCGTTCCAGTCGGCGAGAACCTTGTCATCCCATCCGGGCCAGACCCGTCGGTTTCGGATGTCGAGAAGGATCGCGCGGGCGGCCGCGAGATCGTCTTCCTGGCCGGGATCGACGGGCTTGCCGCCGGAGCGGTTGAGGATGGTCTTACCCTCCCAGTTGCCGCCCGGCGTGACGTCGTAGACGGCCTTGAACAAGGATGCGCGATCGCCGAGCGCGGCATCGATTTCGGCCTCGGTCCAAACGTAGAACTTGCCTTCCTCGCCTTCGCTGTCGGCGTCGAGCGTGCTGGCGAAGGCGCCGCCATCTACCACCATCTCGCGGAGGACCCAGTCGATGGTTTCCTCGACACGCTTCGCGAAGAGGGGAAGCCCAGTGTCGATCCAGACTGCTGTCAGCAGATCGACGAGCTGGGCATTGTCGTAGAGCATCTTTTCGAAATGCGGGACCAGCCATTCGGCGTCGGTCGAATAGCGGGCGAAGCCGCCGCCGAGATGGTCGTAGATACCACCCTGAGCCATGCCTTCGCAGGTGACGAGAACGGCGTCGCGAAACCGGTCGTTGCCGGTGCGCCGGTAGGCCCGCCAGAGAAAGTCGAAGGCAGGAACGTGTGGGAATTTGGGCGGTTGTTTGAATCCACCGAGGGCGGGATCGATCAGCGGGACCATCTGTTCGGCGAAATGATCGAGCGTTTCGAGACCGGGCAGATCGCCGGTCGCAGGTGCCGGACGCCGGCGCAGCGCGGCGGTCAGCGCGGTGACGTTCTGTGCGACCTTGTCGGCCTGGTTGCGGTAGGCATCGTGAATGCCCTGCAGGACCTGCGGAAATCCCGGCCGGCCATAGCGCGGCGTCGGCGGAAAATAGGTTCCGCCCCAGAACGGCGCGCCATCGGGGGTAAGGAACATCGTCAGCGGCCACCCGCCATGCTCGCCCAGCATCGCCAGCGCGGACTGATAGATGGCGTCGAGATCCGGGCGCTCCTCGCGGTCGACCTTGATGTTGACGAAAAGGTCGTTCATCACGGCGGCGATCTCGGGATCCTCGAAGCTTTCATGGGCCATGACATGGCACCAATGGCAAGCGGCATAGCCGATCGACAGGAGGATCGGCTTGTTCTCGGCCCTGGCCCGGGCGAGGGTGGCGTCGCTCCAGGGCTGCCAATCGACCGGGTTGTCTTTGTGCTGCAGGAGGTAAGGACTGGTTTCGCGGGCGAGTGCGTTCTCGGTCATGGCGGCCCAATCGGTTGGATGAGGTCGGCGCGACGAGGGTTGCGCAACGTTGCGACGCACCAAACCTTAACATAGTCTCTGCCCGGCGCTTGGCGACGCCCTTCGCGCCCGAGCAGAGAATTCCGCGTCATCAGAGTGAGAGAGCGTAGAGTGACACGGCGTCCCGACGACCCGGACCTGTACTACGAGGCCCACGTCTTCTGCTGCACCAATGTGCGGCCGGAAGGGCATCCGCGCGGCTGCTGCGCGGAGAAGGATGCGGTCAAGCTTCGGAATTATATGAAGGCGCGGGCGAAAGAGCTCGGGCTGAAGAAGGTCAGGATCAACACAGCCGGCTGTCTAGACCGGTGCGAGCTCGGACCGGCGATGGTGATCTATCCCGAGGGGGTCTGGTACCGCTGCACGACCTTCGAGGAAATCGACGAAGTGCTGAAGACGCATATCGTCGATGGCGGCCGGGTCGAGCGGCTGATGTTGGAGCCCGACCAGGACGCTCTCTCGGGCTGATCGCGCCCGGCGGCGATGGATACGATTTTCGCGCCGGCGACGGCGAAAGGGGCAGCCGGGGTCGCGGTATTGCGGGTGTCGGGGCCGGAGGCCGCCAACGCCTGCACGCAGATCGCGGGGGGATTGCCGGAACCCAGAAAGGCGGTGCTCAGGCGGCTTCGCGACGCCGCCGGCGCAACGATCGATCATGGCCTCATCCTTTGGTTTCCGCAGCCGGAGAGCTTCACCGGCGAGGATGTGGTGGAATTCCATGTCCATGGCGGCCGGGCCGTTATCGGTGGGCTGTGCGAGGTGCTGGGCGGCATCGCCGGTCTCCGTCCGGCGGAGGCGGGGGAGTTCACGCGCCGCGGATTCATCAATGGCCGCTTCGATCTGACGGCGGCGGAAGGCATCGCCGACCTCGTGGCGGCGGAGACGGCGGCCCAGAGACGCCAGGCGCTTCGGCAGATGGAGGGGGGACTCGCCGCGCTTTACGATCGCTGGCGCGGGGCTTTGATCGGGATGTTGGCCCATGCGGAAGCGGTGATCGATTTCGTCGATGAGGACCTGCCTGAAGACGTTCAGGCCCGGATGCAGGAGCGTGTCTCGGAGATTGCCGCTGAAATCGGTTGCCATCTCGGTGATTTCAGACGGGGTGAGCGGCTCCGCGATGGCGTTCTTATTGCCCTGGTCGGGGCGCCGAATGCGGGGAAATCCAGCTTGATGAATCGGCTTGCACAACGAGACGTGGCAATTGTCGCGGAGACCGCCGGAACCACGCGGGATGTCATCGAGGCGCGGCTCGATATCGGCGGCTATGCCGTGACCGTTGCCGACACGGCAGGGCTCCGCGGTGCGGCGGAGGGTGTGGAGGCCGAGGGTATCCGGCGCGCCCATCGCATGGCGGAAAACGCGGACATCGTTCTGCATGTGACGGATGCCACGGACATGAATAGTGAGCCGGCAGGGGCGATCGGCGCCGATGAGCGAGTGATTCTGGTGAGGAACAAGACGGATCTGATCGCAGGTCCGACCGATCGCGGTGGAGACGGCGTCGCGATTTCCTGCCTGACCGGGGATGGGATCGAAGATCTTCTTGGCCAGCTTGTCGGTCGGCTGGAAGGGATGTATGGGGGCGGGACGGATGTTCTTCCAACGCGGGAGCGGCACCGGGCCGGGTTGACGCGGGCCCATGAGGCGTTGAAACGGTTCCGGACAGCGGGCGCGCCGGAACTCGAAGCCGAAGAGCTCCGCAGGGCGGTGCGGGAGATCGGACGGATCACTGGCCGGGTGGATGTCGAAGACATTCTCGATCGGATATTCTCGGATTTCTGTATCGGGAAATGAGCGTGTTTCACGTGAAACATCAGACGGCGCCGGAAAAGCGAGGCCGGAGAGTTGGTTGACGCGGATGTCATTGTAATCGGTGGAGGTCACGCCGGCTGCGAAGCCGCCTCGGCGTCGGCGCGGCTCGGTGCGCGGACGCTGCTGTTGACCCACCGGCTCGACACCATCGGCGAGATGTCCTGCAATCCCGCCATCGGCGGAGTCGCCAAGGGCACGCTCGTCCGGGAGATTGACGCGCTCAACGGCGTGATGGGTCGCGCGGCTGATGCAGCCGGCATCCAGTTCCGGGTCCTGAACCAGAGCAAGGGACCGGCGGTGCGGGGACCGCGGGCGCAGGCTGACCGGTCCCTCTATCGCGGGGCGGTTCAGGCGTTGCTGGGAGCGGAGGGCAATCTCACGATCACGCCCGCCGCGGCGGCGGATGTGATCCTCGATACCAACGGCGCGGTCAGCGGCGTGATCTGTGAGGACGGACGTCGATTTGGGGCCGGTGCAGTCGTGGTGACCACAGGAACCTTCCTTCGCGGTCTGATCCATATCGGCGAGGAGAGCTATCCGGCCGGCCGGGTCGGGGAGGGACCGTCGGTGGGGCTCGGCCTGACGCTAGAGAGGCTCGGATTCGCGCTCGGTCGGCTGAAGACCGGAACCCCCCCACGGCTTGACGGCCGGACCATCGATTGGGCGGCGTTGGAGGTTCAGGAAGGGGATGATCCTCCTCAGCCCTTTTCCTATCTGACGGACAGAATCACGACGCCGCAGATCGCCTGTCACGTGACGGGAACGACGGCGGCGACCCATGCCCTGATCAACGCCAACCTGGATCGCTCACCGATGTATTCGGGCCGGATTGAAAGCACCGGTCCACGCTACTGTCCTTCGATCGAGGACAAGGTGGTGCGGTTCGCGGATCGGCAACGGCACCAGATCTTCCTTGAACCGGAAGGACTGGATGACGACACCGTCTATCCCAACGGCATTTCGACCTCATTGCCTCGCGAGGTACAGAGCGCGATTCTCGAAACCATTCCGGGTCTGGAACACGCGGTCATGCGGCGGCCGGGCTATGCGATCGAATACGACTTCGTCGATCCGCGGGAGCTGAAGGCTTCGCTTGAGACGCGGCGGGTGCCGGGCCTTTTTCTCGCCGGGCAAATCAACGGAACCACCGGCTACGAAGAAGCCGCGGCGCAGGGACTGATTGCCGGGTTCAACGCGGCCTTGCGGGCGGGTGGGGGAGAGCCGTTCGTGCTCGATCGCGGCGATGCCTATATCGGCGTGATGATCGACGATCTGGTGACGTTGGGCACCGCAGAACCCTATCGGATGTTCACCTCCCGCGCGGAATACCGGCTGATGCTGCGCGCGGACAATGCCGACCTCCGGCTGACGGAGCGGGGTATCGGCCTCGGCGCCGTATCGTCCAGGCGCGCGGAGCGGTTCCGGGCGAAGAGGACGGCGCTCGACGAGGCGCGGGTCCGAGCGGCCACCTGCCGGATATCGCCGTCGGCCGCCAAGCGACAGGGGATCGCCATTCGCCAGGACGGGGTGATCCGGTCGGCGCTCGAACTGCTGGGCTATCCCGAGGTAAGTTGGGCGACGCTGACGGAGATCTGGCCGGAACTCGACGGCACCGATTCCGCGGTCGTCGAGCAGCTCGAGATCGAAGCCCAGTACGCCGGTTATCTCGAGCGTCAGACGGAAGACATACGCGCCTATCGGACCGAGTCGGATCTGACGTTGCCTGAAGACCTCGATTTCGGTCAGGTCGGCGGGCTTTCGGCCGAGGTTCGCGAAAAGTTGTCACGGGCTCGCCCGGAAACGCTGGCCGCTGCCGGGCGCATCCCGGGTGTCACGCCGGCGGCTTTGACGGCATTGCTGGGCTATGTGCGTCGACGAGACTTGAAGAAAAGCGCGTGAAGCCGCTGACGCCTGAGGATTTCGCGGTCGCCACGGGTGTTTCACGTGAAACTTTAAGTCGGCTCGAAGCCTATGCGGCGTTGCTCGAACGTTGGCAGAGCCGGATCAATCTCGTCAGCGGAACGACCCTCTCCGATCTCTGGCGCCGGCATATTCTCGATTCGGCCCAGCTCTATCCCCTGGTCCCTGATCCAGGCGGGCAGCTCGTCGATCTCGGCAGCGGCGCGGGGTTGCCGGGGCTCGTCCTCGCGGCGATGGGCATCCCGCATGTGCGTCTGGTCGAGAGCGACAAGCGGAAGGCGACATTTCTGCGGGAAGCATCCCGCGCCATGGGGCTGACGACCGACGTCATCGCGGACCGTGCCGAAGCGATGTCGCCCGTCAGGGCGAACACCATTACGGCCCGCGCCTTCGCGCCGTTGCCGCGGCTGCTTGCTCTCGCCGAACCGCTGATCGGTCCGGAGACGGTTCTGGTTCTACCGAAGGGCCGTAGTGCCGATGAAGAATTGACCGACGCATTGCGAGCCTGGACAATGGCCGCCGAGCGATTCCCCAGCCTCACGGATTCTTCGGGCGTGATACTTCGGTTGAAAGGCGTCTCCCGTGGCACGTCCTCCTGACTCGAACGCCGGGGCAGGCAACATGCAGTCGAATGCGGAGCTTCCGGGACGGATCATCGCGATCGCCAATCAGAAGGGTGGGGTCGGGAAAACGACAACCGCCATCAACCTTGCGACCGCGCTCGCTGCCGTCAAAAAGAAGGTGCTGCTGATCGACCTTGATCCGCAAGGGAACGCGACCACCGGACTCGGGGTGGCCCGCAGCGCCCGGCGGGTCACCAGCTACAATCTCATCCGGGAAGAAGCGACGGTCGAGCAGGTCGCTGTCGCGACGGAAGTTCCCGGCCTCTTCCTGATTCCGGCTGTCGTCGATCTTACCGGTGCCGAACTGGAGCTCGTTCAGGAGATCGACCGCAGCCATCGCCTGCGCAATGCGATCCACGCGAGCGCGGTTCCCTACGACTATGTGCTGATCGATTGTCCGCCTTCCTTGGGTCTGCTGACATTGAACGCGCTGGTCGCGGCGCAGAGTGTTCTGGTCCCGCTGCAATGCGAGTTCTTCGCGTTGGAAGGGCTCAGCCAACTCATGCGGACCGTCGAGCGGGTGAAGAAAAGCCTTAATCCCACCCTGCGCATGGAGGGCATACTTCTGACTATGTTCGACCGCCGGAACAATCTCTCGAACCAGGTCGAGGAAGATGTCCGTCAGCATCTCGGCACCATGGTCTACGACACGGTCATACCAAGGAACGTCCGCGTATCCGAGGCGCCCTCCCATGGTAAGCCGGTTCTACTTTATGATCTGAAGAGTTCCGGCGCGCAGGCCTATGTCACCTTGGTGAGGGAAATCCTTCGTCGCGAACGAGGCTTGGCTGCATGAGTACGGCGCCACGACGACGCGGGCTCGCGAAGGGCCTTTCCGCTCTGCTCGACGACGATTCCGCCACAGGAAACTCCGCGGATTCCCAAGCTTCGCCGAGTCCGTCCCGGACGTTGCCGGTCGACCGTCTGCACCCCAGCCCGTTCCAGCCGCGCCGACGGTTCGAACCGGAGCTGCTCGAAACCCTGGCCCAATCGATCCGCGAAAAGGGCCTCGTCCAGCCGATTCTGGTGCGGGAGGACCCCGATCAGCCAGGGCACTACGAGATCGTTGCCGGCGAGCGCCGTTGGCGCGCCTGCCAGATGGCGCAGCTCCACGAAGTACCGGTGGTCATACGGGCGCTCGACGATCGCGATGCCCTGGAAATCGCGATCATCGAGAACCTGCAGCGGGAAAATCTCACCCCGATCGAGGAAGCTGAGGCATACCGGCGGCTTACCGACGAATTCGGCGGCACCCAGGAAGAGGTGGCGCAAGCCGTCGGAAAGAGCCGGTCGCATGTCGCCAACAGCTTGCGCTTGTTGAGCTTGCCCGAATCGGTGCGGGATCTGCTCGACAGCGGGGCGTTAAGCGCCGGGCATGCACGGGCCCTGATCGGGACCACGTCGCCGGAGGCCCTGGCGCGGGATATCGTAAAACGCGGCCTCAACGTCAGGCAGGCGGAAAAGCTCAGCCGCGACGCGGATCGGCAGAGGCCGGTCAAGCGCCGAAGTCCGGAGCGCGATGCCGATATCGTGGCACTGGAGAACGATCTCGGGCGTGTTCTGGGACTTTCGGTCGCGATTTCCCATCAGGGCGAGCGCGGCGAGCTCAAGATTGCCTATCGCAGTCTGGAACAGCTCGATGAGGTAATCCGCCGCCTGCGCGGGGCGCCATTCTGATCAGACGCGGCTGCGCCGGCCGGCCTCCGTGATTTGCAGAAGTACCCGGCCGCAGATGGTGCGGTCCGGCATGCCGGTCGACTTGCAGTCCAGCTCGGCATCGAGCAGGAGGTGGAGGGCGGTGGCGAGACGGCCAGGCGGCCACCCTTCGACCTGTCGACGCATCATGTCCTTGCGGCTGAAATGAGGCTGCGGACGCAGGCGTGCCAAGGCCTGGTCGGTGCTCGCGCCCCCTTGGATGGCGCCAGCCGCCTGATGAAGGCGAACGAAATGTTGCTGGACGGCACGGAGAATGCTGACGGCCGCCGTTCCTTCCCGCTCGAGGCGGTCGAGCGTCCGTGCCATGGCGGCGTGGTTGCCGCTACCGACGGCGAAGGCGAGATCATCCAGCGAAAGGCTGGTGCTGTCGCCGACGCAAGCGACGGCTTCGGCTCGCCGAACCACTCGCTCTTCGCCCATATAGGCGGCGAGTTTCTCGATTTCCCGGCGGGTGACCATCCGATCATTACCGAGATGAGTCGAAAGATACTCCAGCGCGTCGCGTTCGGCCTCGAGACCGAATGCGGCCAGCGATTCCCGGACGACATCGCCGATCTCGCGCGGGCTGTCGCTGTAGCAGGGAAGAGCGGCGGCGGTTTCCGCGCCTTCGAAGAGCGACCGGAGCTTCGCGCCCTTACGTAACTCGCCGGCCTCGGCGATCGTCAGGGCGTTTGCGACGGGTGACTGCAGTGCGCTCGTGAAGACATTCGTCAGGTCGTTGGTGGCCGATCGGACGCGAATGACCCGGCGGCCCCCGATCATCGACAGCGCCGCCATCTCGTCGGAGAGACGTGCGGTATCCGACAGAAGATCCGAAACGGTCAGCTCGACGACCCGAAACGGATCGCTGAGGTCATCGACGACCATACGGGCGAGTTTGTCGGCACGTTCCCGTACCAAGCCGCGGTCCGGCCCATAAAGAAGAACGGCGATGATCCCGGTGTCCGGCTTGCGAACGAAAGCTTCGACCTTGCCGGCGGGGAGGGCGACCATCGTTGGTTATTGTCCGGCTTCAGCCTGCCGGTTGAGGAGGAGCGCCACATGCGTGGCGATCTCGTCGCTCAGCATGTCGACAGCGCGCCGTTCGGCATCGCGCCGGGCAATCTCGGTCGCGAAATCCGAGTCGATAACGTTGTAGCTGCTGCGGCTGACGAGCCGATTCTTATAGACGTTCTGACCTGAGGCGATCGAAACCAGCCCGTAGGTGGCGACGACCGTCACATCGAAGCGTCTGGCGCGAGAATCCCGGCCGATCGCGACTTCGTTCTCGCTCGACTCGAGATCGACAACGAGCCGGTAGTTCGGAGTCCGCGAATAGTCGAAACGCTCGGCCAGGTTACGATAGAGATGCTGTCCCAGCCGGCTCTGTTCCGTCTGCAGCTCGATCGCGGCCATGCGCTGGCCAGTGGTCGCGGCACCATGGGTCCCGTAAAGCGGCTTGAACCCACAAGACGCAAGCGGAAAACCTATTATTATCAATATGATAGAGAATAGGCGCATCAGAATGCTCCGTGCCCGGATCCGCGGCACTCTCGGCGTTCCGGCTGTCCTCCCGCCGATCACACCACGATGTTGACGATACGGTTGGGCACCACGATGACCTTCCGAATCGCCTTGTCTCCTATGGCCGCCTGAACCTTTGGCTCGGCAAGCGCCGTTTTCTCCAGGACGTCCTTGGCCGTGTCGGGGGCAACGGAAAGGGCGGAGCGCAGCTTGCCGTTGACCTGAATCGCGATTGTGATGGTTTCGCTTTCAAGAAGCGCCGGATCGGATTCGGGCCACGCCGTGTCGGCGAGCAATGTCCGATGCCCTAGCAGCGACCATAGCTCTTCCGTCAGATGCGGCATGATCGGATTGAGGATCCGTACCAGGAACTCCAGTGACTCGCGGAGGACGGCGCCCGATGAATCCCCACCCCCGGCGAATTCGCCGATGGCGTTGCCAAGTTCGCGGACATGGGCGACCGCGCGATTGAACCGGAACGTCTCCAGCGCGTCGGTCACCTGGGCGACCGCGCGGTGGGCGGCGCGCCGCAGGGTAAGTTCGGCGTCGGCGAGATCGGCCGGGATCGCGGTGCTCGGCGCCGGCAAAGGTACGCTCGGCTCGGTCACCATGCGCCACAAGCGTTGCTGAAACCGCCAGGCGCCGTCGACGCCGCCGGTCGTCCATTCGAGGTCGCGTTCGGGCGGACTGTCGGACAGCATGAACAGCCGGGCGGTATCGGCTCCGTATGCCTCGATAATCGCGGCCGGATCGACGACATTGCGCCGCGACTTGCTCATCTTCTCCGAGCGGCCGACGGCGACCAGCGCGCCGTCGCTCCGGCGTCTCAACGCCCCTTCGGCGTCGCGCTCCACGTCCTCGGGATAAACCCATTCGCGCCCCACGCGATAGGTCTCGTGGCAGACCATCCCTTGTGTCAGAAGGCCGGTAAACGGTTCCTTGAAGCCGATATAGTCGGCTCTCCACCAATGCCCGGCAGAAGAAGCGGGAATAGAGCAGATGCAGGATGGCGTGCTCGATACCGCCGACATACTGATCGACCGGCAGCCAGTAATCGACGGCCGCCCGATCGAGCGCCGTCTCGGCTTTCGGGCAGGCGAACCGGGCGAAATACCACGAGGATTCGACGAAGGTATCGAAGGTATCGGTCTCGCGTTCCGCCGCCCCGCCGCATGTCGGGCAGGACACATGCTTCCACGTCGGATGCCGGTCGAGCGGATTGCCGGGCTCGTCGAACGACACGTCGGCCGGCAGGGTGACCGGGAGCTGGTCTTCCGGCACCGGAACGATTCCGCAGTTCCGACAGTGAATCACCGGGATCGGACAACCCCAATAGCGCTGGCGCGAGACGCCCCAGTCGCGGAGGCGATAGTTGATCGTCCGCTGCCCGGCGCCGGCCTCTTCCATCCGGTCGATGACCGCGGCCTTGGCGTCAGCGACGTTGAGGCCATCGAGGAAGCCGGAATTGATCAGCACGCCGTCGCTGGTGAAGGCTTCGTCGCCAATGGCGAAGCCGGACGGGTCGGCGTCCCGCGGTGCCACCACCGGCCGCACCGGCAGGTCGTACTTGCGCGCAAAGTCGAGGTCGCGCTGGTCATGGGCCGGGCAGCCGAAAATGGCGCCGGTGCCGGCGTCCATGATGACGAAATTCGCGACATAGACCGGCAGCAGGCGGTCGGGAAGGAAGGGATGGCGAGCCCTGAGGCCGGTGTCGATACCCTTCTTCTCCACCCGCTCCAGGGCTTCCTCGCTGGTTCCCATGCGGTTGCATTCGGCGATGAATTCGGCGAGTTCGGGGTTCGAGTACGCCATCGCCAGGCTCAGCGGATGGTTGGCGGCGACCGCAACGAAGCTGGCCCCGAACAGCGTGTCGGGGCGGGTGGTGAACACCTCGATCCCGTCGCCGCGGCCGTCCACGTCAAAGGTGAACCGCAGGCCTTCAGACCGGCCGATCCAGTTGTGCTGCATCAGCCGGACACGGTCCGGCCAGCGGTCGAGTTCCTCCAATGTCCGCAGCAGATCCTCGGCATAGGCCGTTATGCGAAAGAACCACTGCGACAGCTGCCGCCGTTCGACCAGAGCGCCGGAGCGCCAGCCGCGGCCGTCGATCACCTGTTCGTTGGCGAGCACCGTGTTTTCGATCGGGTCCCAGTTGACCCAGGACTCCCGGCGGTAGGCGAGGTCGTTCGCCAGGAAGTCGAGGAACATTTTCTGTTCGTGGACATAGTAGGACGGGTCGCAGGTCGCGACCTCGCGCGTCCAGTCGTAGGAGAGTCCCATCGACTTGAGCTGGCCGCGCATGGTGTCGATGTTGGCGTAGGTCCACTTGGCGGGATGGACCTTGTTCTCTATCGCCGCATTCTCGGCGGGCAAGCCGAAGGCATCCCAGCCCATCGGATGCAGGACATTGAAACCGCGGGCGCGCTTGTACCGGGCGAGCGTGTCGCCCAGCGCATAGACCCGGACATGGCCCATGTGGATGCGCCCCGACGGGTAGGGAAACATCTCCAGCACGTAGTATTTCGGCCGATCGCTCTGTTCGGAGACGCGGAACGTGCCGCGGCTCTCCCATTCGGCCTGCCATTTGGTTTCGGTCGCTTGGGCGTTGTAACGGGACATGCGGTTCCGTGATTCGAAAAAGGCCGGAGCGCGAACAACGCGGATGCCGGCGTGTCACTCGTCCGGGTAAGGCGCAGCTAAGTCGACCCGCGAGACCGGGCGGCCGGAGAGCGCGTGACGGGGAAGCGCCGGATCAGCCGCTGGCTGCGGTCTCGATGCGGAGCTGCCGGGCACGGGTCAGGATGGCGTTCTCCATGTCGGTGGCGGTCTGCGGGCTCACGGGCGCATCGACCCATGACCCGTCGCGCTGCCGGATCTGACGGAACACCGACACGCGGATGCCGTCGGCGCGGAGCGACCGATCGAGGATATAGGCCGTAACCTTGAACCGTTCCGCCGGTGACTCCGGCGGCGCATACCAGTCGGTGATGACGACTCCACCGAACGGATCGGCAGATTCCAGCGGAAGGAACGACACCGTATCGAGCGTCGCTCGCCAGAGATAGCTGTTGACGCCGATCCCGCCGCCGCCGCCACCCGAACCGTCGCTCTTGGAATCACGCCCGCCGAACAGGACGAAATTGTCCTCGCCGCTGATCAGCCCACCCCCGGTCTGGCGGTTCATCTGCCCGGTAATGGTCTCGGGTCCCAACTCATCCGAGGGATAGCTGGCTTCACGCTTGATGCCGGACCCGCATGCCGCGAGGCCGATACCCAGACACAACACCATCAACATGCGCATGCTTGTCATGGCGCCACTTTACGCCGCGGCCCTGCGAAATCAACACGCTTGCATGAGGCCTTCAAACGAAAAGAGCGGCGTCCGTTCGGACGCCGCCCCTTCCGTTCGTATGCGGTGAGCGATCAGAAGCTCACATACACACGGGTGTAGCCGGTCCAACCCTCGGCGCTCTGGCCGGCGTTGGGGCCGTTGAAGTCGGCATGCATGACGTCGGCATACCACTTCAGGCCGGTGGCGATGGTGTAGCCAGCAGTGAAGCCGTAGCCCTGGAAGTCGGCCGACTGGGTGGCACCGCCGAGGACGCCGTCCATGTCGTTCGCTTCCATCTCGGTGTCGTAGTACACGACGCCGACGATCGCCGGACCGAAGGTGTAGTTCAACGTACCGCCGAAGCCGGTCGTGTCGCTGTTGCTGCCAACGAGCGAGCCGGTGTCGTTATCGTCGAAATACGCCATGGTGAGGGCGAAGCCACCGTAGGTCAGCTGACCGCCGAGCTCCCAGGTGTTCTGGCCTTCACGCTGCGGATTGGCGCCGATCGCGGTGCCCGGGATGTTGGCGCAGTTCACGGCGCCGCCGCAAGCAAACGCGGTGTCGGGATCGCTGAACAAGCCCGCCCACGTCACACGGACGCCGACCGGACCAAGATCGCCTTCCCACTTCACGCCGACGCCGATGGCATCCTTGAAGCCGCCGTTGTTGGTGAGCGCCGGGCCGGTGCCGCCGATACCGGCGATACCGCCGCGGTTCGACAGGCTGTTGCCCTGATTATCGGTGGTCGGCGAGTAGGAGATACCCGCCTGGAAGCCGGCGAACACCGGGGTGTAGTAGGTGATCTTGGTACCGAACTCGAACCAACCGGCCCAGTTGACGAACCGGTAACCCTGGCTGCCGAGACCGGGCACGACGAAGTATTCGCCGAACGCGTGGTCGAACGTACCGTTACCCGCGACTTCCTTGATAATCGGGGTGGACGACAGCGTCGAGGTGGCGCCGATCCAGTCGCCCATTTCGAGCGAGCCCCAGCCGCCCGAGAAGTAGATGTACTTGCGACCGGGATAGGTGTTCGTACGGGTCGGCGTGTCGGCCGCCAGCGAAATACGGGCGCCATAGGTCAGACCGTTATCGGCGGTCATCTCGCCCTGGAACCAGATCTCCGCGAAACGGCCCGAAACGAAGCGGCCGTCACGGCGACCAGCCGGGAACACACCGGCATTCCGCAGATCATCGTTGTCGGCGATACCCGCTTCGAACTGCATCACGATCGATGCGGTCAGAATCGGCTCACCACCGTCGTCGAACGACTGAATCGGCATCGCGTTTGCACCGCCGGCAAGCATCGATGCCCCCACCAATGCCGACGTTCCCAACAGAACCTTTTTCATTTTGCCACGACCTCCACTAGTCCTCTGGCCTGTCTTCACGCAACCCGAGGGAACCGTCTAAGACCGGGCATCCCCCTCGATGCAACGTGACGCCATTAATCTTGCTCGAGCGGCTGAAATCAACAGTTCGTGACGGATGCGTTACCATTTCGGCCACGATGTTGCGCAAAGGCCACAGACACCCACATCGCCGCTCGCACAGTCAGGGAACTGCTTCGTGCCTTCAGATCAAGCGGCGGACGTTCTCACCGAGTCCCGTCATGCCCGAACAGCGACACGGCCTCGTTCGAGTCGATGCGCGCCTCGAACTCCAACGTTGAATGTGTAATTCCGAAATTCTCGGCAAGTGTCTGCTTGATCTTCCGCTTGATCGTGGCGAGGCTCGTCAAGTCGTTCTCACGAAGGACGATATGAGCATCGAGTGCGGCCTCGTGCTCCTGCATCTGCCAGAGATGGATATGATGAATGTCCTCGACTCCTTCGATACTGCGTACGGCTTCCACGACCGCTTCGCCATCGATGTCCGGCGGACAGCCAAGCATCAGGGCCCGGATCGGGCCCCCTATCTCCCGAAAGGACAGGTAAAGTATGTATAGCGCGATACTGATGGTTACGAGCGGATCGACCACGCGCCAGTCATAGAGAAGAATGAGAGCGCCGCCCGCGACAACGGCGACAGAAGCCAGCGCATCGGACAGATTGTGCAGAAAGAGCGCCCGAATATTTACGCTGCCCTTCTGCATCGAATAGGTCAGGAGCGCCGTCAGTGCATCGATTACAAGCGCGATGCCGCCTAGAACGACGACCGTCCATCCCCCGACCGCCGGTGGATCGATGAGCCGCATGACGCCCTCATAGATGAGATAGAGGCCCACGATGATCAGGGACGTGTAGTTGATCAGTGCGGCGACGATTTCGACCCGTCCGTACCCGAAGGTCATTCGCTGGTCGGCGGGCCGGCGGGCAATCCTCCGTGCGGCAAATGCGACCATGAGCGAGGCCATGTCGGAAAAGTTGTGCACGGCGTCGGCGACCAGCGCCAGGCTTCCAGACAGAATGCCGCCTATCACCTGTCCGACCGTCAGGAGCGCGTTGGCCCAAATGGCCACCGCGACACGCCGGTCGCCACTCCTATGGTCCAAATGGCCGTGTTCATGAGAATGACTCATGCTCGACTCTCTGCCCTCTCCAGTCGAATCGGGACTGACGCCGGATACCTGCCGCCTCCTCGAAGCGATGGATGCAACCAGGGTTCCCGACCTTCACCAACTGATCCTCCGGCACCGTGGCGATCGCAGCGGCAAAGATTGCCGCGACCCGGACGGGCCGCGGAAGTGATGGAAACGATCAGAGGATGCACCTCATGATGGGTGGACATGTTCCGTCTCCACCATGGAATGGTGTCCTTGGGGTTTCGGGGCGAACCAGCGGTGAACCGCAGGCAGCACCAGGAGCGTCAGCAAGGTCGACGAGACGAGGCCGCCCATGACGACAGTCGCCAACGGGCGCTGGACCTCCGCCCCGACGCCGGTCGCGAACAGCAGCGGAGCAAGGCCCAGCGCCGTGGTCAGGGCCGTCATCAACCCCGGCCTTGCACGAAGGCCGGCCGCTTCGACCGCAAGCTCGTCCCGGTTGCGACCCTCCCTGGCGAAATCGTCCATGAAACTGACCAGCACCATACCGTTGCCGAGCGCGATTCCGAACAAGGCAATGAACCCGACGGTGGCGGGCACGGAAATGGGCAACCCGCTGATCCAGAGAGCCAGCGCCCCGCCGGTCAGCGCCAGTGGAATGTTGAGCAGGATCAGGATCGCGGACTTCATGCGTCCGAACGTGAACAGCAGGACCGTGAAAACAATGGCGAGCGTAATCGGGATGACCACGGCAAAACGCTCGTTGGCCTCCTGCTGCAGCTCGAACTGGCCACCCCATTCGACGCGGTAACCGGCTGGCAAGTCGAGGGCTTCGGCGACTGCGGCCTGGGCATCGGCCACATAGCTGCCGATGTCGCGGCCCCGCACGTTGAGTTGAACGGTGATAAACCGCTCGCCGTTCTCGCGCGTGATCTGGCGTGGTCCGACGATCTCGCGAATGTCGGCGACACTTTCCAGAGGGACCCGGGCACCGCTGGAAGACTCCAGAATTATCCGGCCGATAGCCGCGGGAGTGTCGCGGTCCCGTTCGGCATAACGGACAATGACCGGGAACTGACGCACCCCTTCGAATACGGCCCCCGCTTCAGCGCCGCCGACGCCGGAGCGTAATGCGTCCAGCGCATCCTCCACACTCAGCCCGTAACGCCCGGCCGCCGACCGGTCGAGCTGGACGACGAGTTGGGGTGCGCCGGTAATCTGGTCGGCCTGAACGTCCGTCGCCCCGGGCACGTCCTGAAGAATCGCCTGCAGCTCCCGGGAGCCTTGGAGCAAAACCTCCATGTCCTGACCGAAGATCTTCACCGCCAGCTGCGCCTTCGTCCCGGTCAGCAACTCGTCCACCGACATGGCGATCGGTTGACCGACATTGACCAGAATGCCGGGAAAACTTCCTAGGTTCTCGGAGAGCGATGCGCGGAGTTCATCCGGACCGAGCCCCTCCCGCCATTCGCTTCTCGGCTTCAGTGCGACGAAGGCCTCGATGCTGTTGACCGGGTCGGCATGTGCACCAACCTCTCCGCGGCCGATGCGGCTGACGATCGAGGCGATTTCCGGAAAGGCCTCGAGCAATCGCGTCTCGATGCGAGTCGAGGTCTCTTTCGCCTCCGTGAGGGAGATCGAAGGCGCCATTGTCACGCGGAGCAGCACATCGCCTTCCTCGAGCGCCGGCGTGAACTCCGAACCAAGCCGTGTCGCCGCAAAGCCGCCAACAGTCATCAGCACACCGGCAAGCCCGATGGCGACGAGGCGCCGTCTGACGAAGAAGGCGGCGAGGGGCTTGATGAAGTTCCTGCGGCCACCACCGCCTTCCTTCCTGTCGCCCCTCGGCGGACGCATCAGACCGAGCGCCATGGCCGGTGCGATGAGTGCGGCATATAACAGCGATCCCGTCATGGCGAGGGCCGCAGAAGCCGCTAGCGGCCGGAAGGTCTTACCTTCGGTTCCCTGCAACGAGAACAGCGGCAGGAAAACGATGATAACGACGGCGACAGCGGCAATCAACGGCGCGATCACCTCGGCGCTCGAGCGAGCGACCGTGGTGCGGCTGTCCTCGCCATTCCGCCGTTCGCGGAAGCCGCGATCGACGTTCTCGGCGATGACGATGGCTCCGTCGACCATCATGCCGATCGCAATGGCCACTCCTCCGAGTGTCATCAGATTGGCCCCGATACCCAGGGCATTCATGGCGACAAAGGCAAAGCCCACCGAAAAGGGAATGGCCATGACCACGACCAGACTCGGCCGCCATCCGCCCAGGAACAAAAAGACAACGGCCGCGACAAGCAAGGCGCCCTGCCAAAGGGCGGTCGTAACGGTGGCGGCCGCCTTCTCGACCAGCGTTCCCTGGTCGTAATATGGAACCGCCTTCACTCCTTCCGGGAGGGAACGATTGATCTCGTCGAAGCGGGCCTGAGCGTTCTCGATAACTTCCGAGGTGTTGCTCCCGTAGAGTTTCAGCACCAAACCGGCGACCGTCTCCCCTTCGCCATTGGCCGTGGCAAGCCCCTGCGGGACGCCGCCGCCGATGGCAACCTCGCCGAGGTCGCGAATACGAACGGTCCGCCCGTCAATCGTCTTCACCGGCGTTTCGCGCAGGTCCTCCAAAGTCCGGGCGAGACCAACGCCGCGCACGGTGTACTGTTCCGCACCAATCTCGATGAACTGGGCACCGGCTGTCTTGTTCGCGCTCTCCAGCGCTTGGATGACGTCGCTGACACTCAGCTTGTAGGATGTCAGCTGATCGGGATCGAGGCGAACCTGGTATTGCTTCTCGAAACCGCCAAGGGACAGAACCTCGGTCACACCTTCGACGGACTGGAGCGGATATTTGATCATCCAGTCCGCAATTTCACGCAACTCGACCAGCGTGCGCGTATTCGTCTCATCGACCAGCCGGTAATACATGATGATGCCGAGACCGGTCGATATCGGCCCCATCTTGGGTGTGCCGAAGCCTTCGGGAATGGCTTCGGCAGCTTCACCGAGGCGTTCGCCGACGACCTGTCTGGCAAAGTAGACGTCCGTGCCGTCCTCGAAATAGATGTTGATCACCGACAGGCCGAAATTCGAGATGGAGCGAATCTCCTCGACCTTCGGAAGACCCGACATGGCCGTCTCGATCGGATAGGTCACATAGCGTTCCACCTCTTCCGGCGACAGGCCTTCGGTTTCGGTGAAGACCTGGACGAGCGAGGGGGATGGATCAGGAAAGGCATCGACCGGCAGGCTGCGGAAGGCGAACAGGCCGCCGATCGAAAGTGCGAGTGCGACAATGGCGGCAAGCAGCCGCCCGCCCGCGAGGCGGTGCATAAGACTGAACATGGTGCTTACCTCTCAGTGGTCGTGGCCGTCGCCGAAGGCGTCTTTCTCGAGTTCGGCCTTCAACGTGAACGCGCCTTCGGAGACGAACCGTTCACCTGCCGACAGGCCGGAGATGATCTCGGTGTACCCGCCCTCACTGGCGCCTGTGCGGACCTCCCGCGGTTCGAATCCATCCCCTGTCGGCACGAACACCGACAGATTGTCCTCGACGCTCACGACTGCATCGGCCGGCACCTTCAGAGCCGAACGCGCACCACCGGTGTCGATCAGGGCGGTGACGAACTGGCCGGGCTTCAGCTCGTGTTCCGGGTTGTCGACGATCACGCGCGCCGTCGCTGTCCGGGAGGTTTCGTTGATGACCGGCAGAACGGTCGCAATCGTTCCCTCGGCCATGACGCTGCCGTCGTCCCCCTGCAGGGTCACGGCCAAACCTTCTTCGACCTTGCCGAGATCTTCCTTGTAGACTGCGACATCCGCCCAGACGACGCTGTCGTCCACGATGATGAACAACGGCTCGCCGTCGGTAGAGACCGTTTCTCCGAGAGATATCGTTCGGCGTATCACCCTCCCGGCTATCGGTGCGGTGACATAGGCTTGCGCCAGCGCATCGTTCTCCGCCTCGTCGAGACCGTCGAGCGCTCGCTGGTCGATGCCCGCGGCATAGAGCCTGCTTGCCGCCGCTTTCCGAGCCGTGGCCGCCGCGAAATGGTCGGCCCGCGCCGTCTGAACGTCTGCTTCGGAAGTAATCTTCTGCTCCCACAGGCGTTCCTCGCGCTCGAGAGTCGTCCTCGCCAGGCGTTCAGCGCTCAGCGCACTCAGATACTCGGCCTTCAGGCCAGCAAGCTCGCGGCTGTCGAGACGGGCGAGCCGCGCACCGGCTTCCACCGTGTCGCCTTCTCCCGCATAAAGGCGGGACACCACACCTTCCACTTTCGAGGAAATCCGTGCGACGCGATCCGCGTCGAAGCGGATTTCGGCCGGCAGTTCCAGCTGCGCGGTCATGGCGCCGCTCTCGGCCTCCGCCATTCGTATACCCAAGGACTCTGCTTCCTCGAAATTCAGTTCGACATGGTCGCTACCCTCTTCGTGGCCCTCATCTTCGTCGTCGTCGCCATGGGTCTCGCCTTCGGGGCGAGCGGCACCGGTGTCGCCGACCTCCTCATGCTCGTCATGATCTTCATGGGGGTCTTCGTTTTCCGCCGCGGCCTGCGCTGCGGAGTTCGTGCCGGTTGCGTCCTCGCTACAGGCATTCAGATAGAAGAGCGCTGGAAACAACAGCGTCAGTAACGCGAGATTCTTCTTCATTGAGCTTGGTCCTCGAATGGCGCTGCGCCGACAAGGGCGCGCAACCGCAAGGTTTCTGTCCGAAGTGCGAGGCGGGCGTCGATCAGCGAGGCCCGGGTATCGATCAAGCGGCGCCGGGAATCGAGCGTGGTCGTCAGGTCGAATTTCCCGACCCGGTAGCCCTGAATCGCAGCGGAATATGCCTCTTCGGCGAGCGGCAGCGCTTCGGTTTCCAGCGTTTGCAGGCGCTCCTTCGCTGCCCGGGCACGCGCGGCAAGGCTGGTTTGCTCGGCTCTGAGGCGTGCCTCGACAGCACGGGCATCGATTGCCGCGCCCTCGGCCCGAAGACGGGCTGCCCGCGTCGCATCCTGGTTGCGGTCGAACAGCGGCAGCGGCACGCTGACGCCTGCCATGATGGCGCTATCACCCGAGTCTTCGAACCGCCGGAAGCCCGCCCAGAGCGTCACGTCCGGATAGGCGCCGGCCCGCGCGCGATCGGCTGCCGCTGCCAAGGCATCAACCTCCGCCTCCGCGGCCTGCAGCCGGGGATGGGCGTTCCATACCTCTCCCGCAGCGGTGTCGGCTCCCTCGAACCCCGCGCCCGTCCCGTCCGGCACGATGAAATCCACGCCGGGACTGCCCCAGATCGAGGCAAGTGCGGCCGCACGCGCTTCCACCTCGCCGCGGGCGAAATCGGATGCCGCGCGCAGTGCCGCGGCTTCCGCCGTGGCCCGGGCCAGTTCCGGCGGCGCCGCCGCGCCGGCATCCACGCGGCGTTGCACTATCCTGGCGAGTTCCTCCGCCAACGCGGCGGACGCGGCGGCGACTTCGGCCATGTCGATCGCAGCTTGCAGATCGAGGAAAAGCTCGCCCGCCAGCACCTGCGCTTCCAGTCGCCGCACCTGGCACTGAGCACTGGCCAGGGCGGCTTGCGCTCTCGCCGCGCGTTCCGAAAGCCGGCGCTTGTCCCCAAGCCGGAAGGTCTGTTCGAGCCTGACCGTCGTCTCGTAGGCGTCGAAGCCTTCAAGCGCGCCCGTCCCTCCGAAGTTTTCTGCCTCGATCGATATGGCCGGGTTGAGCCAGCGGCCCGCCTGATCGGCATCGGCCAAAGCGGCTCTTGCCTCGAGCGCGGCCGTCAACACTTCCGGTGCCGCCTCGCCGGCCCGGGCAATCGCAGCCGCTAAAGTCAGAGGTGCAGTTTGGTCGAATTCGGTCTCCTCGACGGAGATCGCGTTGCAACCATCAGCCCATGCCACTCCAGCCAGGAGTGGCATGGCAAACGCGGCAAGAGCGCCGCAGAACAGCAGTTTCATTTGGGTGTGTAGGCCCTCTTCTAGACTCGCGAACTGTGCGGCACGCGCCGCACCCGCTACACAGGATTTGCGAATCTAAGTGCGAGGAGGACGATACGGGACCTCGGAGTCGAGACCCCCATGAACAGTCTGCTCGGGTATCGGACGCTGCTGCATCGCTAAGGCGAGCGTCTGGGTAGGTTCGGCCCGGTGGGCCATGTGACAGCAGCCGCAATGATGTGCGCGATGATCAACGCTTTCCTTTGACGGCCCATTCGCGGGAGCTTCATCGGAAGGCTCCGCATGGACACACAGAGGGCCATCGGTATCGCTGATTTGCGCCGAATCGGCCGCCACATCCATCGGCGATACCATAAGGACGAGCGCCATCAGCGCGACGACCGCTGCGCGCAGACTAAGTATGACCGACCCCGAATACATGCTTTTCAACCTAGCCTACTATCTACGCCGTCGGCGAATTGAATCAAGCCCGGGCTCCCGAGGCGGTTCGACCGTGAGGGTCCCCCGGCACACTGGAGGGCTGGCACTTCCGCGAAGTGCTCCCCCCTATCAGGCGCCCAGAGCCTCGATCAGGGGCCTGAGATAGGCGCTGTAGCGGTTATGCCGGCCCACCGAACGGTCGTAGATCGGCCTCCGCACCTGGTCGTAGCTCGCCGTCAGCACAACTCGCCCGCTCCGATGGTAGTCGAGGACGCGCGGGTCCCAGTCGAGGCCAAGGAACGCGATCATCTCTCGGCTGACGTCTTCCTGTTCCGCGACCAGCTGTTCGTAGCCGACATCCAGGATCGCCAAGTCCAAAGTCGTGTGCCAATGCGCCATCAGGTCGCAATAGTCGCGATAGTAGTGTCCGAGGTTGCCCAGATCGTAAGCATACGGGTGGCTGCCCGAGAACCGCTGGAAGTAGCAGGAGAGGCAGGTGTCCAGCGGATCACGGCGGCAGTGGATCACTTGCGCCCCCGGGAACAGCATGGCGATCAGCCCCAGATTGCGGAAGTTTCCCGGCAGCTTGTCGACTATGCGGCTCTTGTCCGGGGCCCGCGCCTGCAGCGAGGCGAGATGTCCGGACGCCAGCGCATCCACCGTCGTCCGGTCCAGGTCGGTGACACAATCCGGGTAGGTGGCCCCGGTACCGGCCAGGGCCGGCAGACCGTCGATGATCCGGTTGATGTCCTCGAGTTCCCCCGCTCCATGGACCTCGGGATGGGCGGCGAGGATTTGCTCGACGAGAGACGTCCCGGACCGCGGCATGCCGACGATGAAGACGGGCAGGGTGGAACGCGCGCCGGCGATGACGTGGGCGCCGCCGAAGACGGTCTTCAGCCGCTGGGTCTCGTCCCGATGACGCTCCACGTCGAACGACTGCGGGTGCAGTCGGTTGGCCTCCTCGATCCGTTGGAAGGCCTCGTCGAAACGGTCCTCCTCGTCGAGAAGTCGTCCAAGCTCGAACAGGACCACAGATCTTTCCTCGGCGGCCATGGGCCGGGTCTCGATCGCCGCCTCGATGCTGGTGATCGCATCGGCCCGGCGGTCGAGTTGCCGACTCGCGGCGGCGAAGGCGGCGATGGCGCTCGATGTCGCCTTGCCGGAGGCGACCAGCGGCGCCAGACGCTCCGCCGCTTCCCGGGGCCGTCCCAGCAGGTCGAGGACCGCCGCCTCTTCGGCAACGGCTTCCGAGCGCTCCGGCCAGTAGGCGAGGCATTGGCGACAAGCGCTCAGGGCCTCGTCGAGACGGCCGCGGTCGCGGAGAAACGACGCCAGGTTGACCAGCGCCTCGGCATTCCGCGGGTCGTGGCGCAAGGCCGACCGGAAACTCGTCTCGGCCTCCACGGGGCGGTCCAGATCATCGAGTACCAGGCCGAGGTTGACGTGAATCGATGCGTTGGCCGGAGAGAGCTGCAAGGCCCGCCGATAGGCGGCCATCGCTTCGTCTGGCCGTCCCTGTTCGTGCAGGACGTTGCCCAGATTGTAGTGCGCGGGCGCGTAGTCGGGGCGCAGACGAACCGCGCGCTGGAGCAGGCCCGCCGACTCTTCGGCTCGGCCCTGCATCTGCAGTACGAGGCCGAGGTTGGACATGGCCGAGACCATGCGGGGGTCCTTCTCGAGCGCGCGGCGATAGCTCGCCGCGGCGTCGTCGATCGCACCCAGCGCCCGCTGGACCTCGCCGAGATTGTTTAGGACGGCGGCGCCGGCGCCCTGGGCCTTCGCGGCGCGGGCGAGCGGCGCCAGCGCTTCATCATGCCGGCCCTGCTGATGCAGAAGGACCCCGAGAAGGTGCAGGGCGTCCGGATCGCGCGGTGACTTCCGCAATACTTCCCGATAGGCCGCCTCCGCGCCCACGACGTCGTGGGCGCGATGGAGGGCGAACGCAGCTTCGAGCTTTTTCCTGTTGCCGGCCATCCTGCCCGATCCCGTTCCGCCGCCGGAACGCGGCGGTATCCGCCGGGCTATACCACCCCCGGCGGCCGGTCGGAAAGCGGGCCCGCCTCGGCAACGGCCCCGATCGCCGCCACCCCGCAGACGCCGCTGCGCTGCAACCGAGCCGCTGTCCGGCAATCGATCCCGCCCAGGGCGTAGACGGCGCAAGGCGATTTCCGCACCAGCCGTGCGAGTCGCACGGGGCCGAGCGCCGATGCTCCGGGATGGCTCCCGGTGGCGAAAACGGGCGACAGGAAGGCGGCGTCCACCCCCAGTCTCCCCGCCCCCATCAAGGCGGCGAGACCATGAGCGGCGGCGGTGGTCACCCATCCGCGCCTGTGCCCGATCATCGACCGCCGCCGGACCTGCCATTCGGGAAAATGCA
>PBKC01000017.1 GCA_002721365.1 Rhodospirillaceae bacterium
AACGTGCCGCCCTGGTATTCCTCGGGCTTCAGCTTGCCGTCACGGGCGCGTGTCGCGAAGTCGCGCATTTCCGCCGAAATGGCGCTCAAGCCCTTTTGGTCGGCGTTGCGGACGACCGGAGTCACCAGACCGTTGTCGACCGCGACCGCCACCGAAACGTCGACCGTGTTGTAGCGGAGCGTCGCTTTGTCGGTCCAAGTCGCGTTCGCCGACGGAACCTTGCGGAGTGCCAGGGCCGTTGCACGGATCACGAAGTCATTGACCGACAACTTGTAATCCGCACCTTCGCGGCTGTTCAGCTCCTTCCGCATCGCCAGAAGCGCGTCGATGTTGCAGTCGACGGTCAGATAGAAGTGGGGGATGGTCTGCTTGGCCTCGAGCAGGCGGCGCGCGATGACCTTCCGCATGTTCGAGTTCGGAATCTCTTCGTAAGGCGCGGTGGGTTCCGCGGCAGGCGCCGAAGGCATTGCCATGGAGGCGGCAGCCGGAGCCGCGGTGGCCTGACCGCCGGACATCGCGGCTTCGATGTCGGCCTTTACGATGCGGCCGTGCGGACCGGAACCGGTGACGGTCGCAAGGTCGAGCCCTGCCTGTTCCGCCATGCGCTTGGCGAGCGGACTAGCGAAGATACGCTCGTCACCGCTCCGCTTCGGCGCCGGCGCCGGTTCTGCCTTCGGCTCTTCCTTGGGCTCGGGCGCAGGCGCGGTTTCGGCCTTTGCCGGGGCGGGCTCTTCCTTCGGTTCTGCCTCGGCCGGCTTGGTCTTCCCGCCGTCCGCGGCGGCGGCGCCGCTCTCGAAGCCTTCCAGCGCCGATTCGTCCTCGTCCTCGCCCAGCAACACGGCGATGGGTGCGTTGACAGCTACGCCCTCGGTCCCCTCGGGAACCAGGATCTTCGCCATCTTGCCCTCGTCGACCGCCTCGACCTCCATGGTCGCCTTGTCGGTCTCGACCTCAGCGATGACATCGCCGATTTCGACCGTGTCGCCCTCCTTCTTGAGCCACTTGGCGAGGTTTCCTTCGGTCATGGTCGGCGACAGGGCCGGCATGGTGATCTGGATCGGCATATCTTCCCCCGATGACGACAAAGGGCGCGGGCCGGCGCATGCGAGGCGCCGGCCGAACGCGCTAACGGTAACAGACGGCCTTGACGGCCTCGACCACGCGCTCGACGCTCGGCAGCATCAACGTCTCCAGATTGGCCGCATAGGGCATGGGGACGTCGACGGCACTCACCCGCTTGATGGGCGCGTCTAGATAATCGAACGCTTCGTCCACGATGATCGCCGCAATGTCAGCCGCCATACCGGCATGGGGCCAGCATTCCTCGACCACGACCAGCCGGTTGGTCTTCTGGACCGATGCGATCACGGTCTCGGTATCGAGCGGTCGTAACGTGCGAAGGTCCACCACCTCAGCGTCGATTTCTTCGCTCTCGGCAAGCTGGGCTGCGGCGCCCAGGGCGTATTCCATGCCGCGGGAAAAACTGACGATGGTGACGTCCTTCCCCTCCTTCACGACGTCGGCGACGCCGATCGGCACCGTGTGGTCTTCGTCGTCCGGCACATCGAAGCTGCGTCCGTAGATGATCTCGTGTTCAAGGAACACAACCGGATTGGGAGACCGGATCGCCGACTTGAGCAGCCCTTTGGCGTCGGCCGCTCCGTAAGGCGCGATCACCGTGAGCCCCGGTACATTGGCATACCAGGCGGAATAATCCTGGGAGTGCTGAGCCGCCACCCGCGAGGCGGCGCCATTGGGGCCGCGGAAGACGATCGGGCAGCGCATCTTGCCGCCGGACATATAGAGGGTCTTGGCGGCCGAATTGATCACCTGGTCGATCGCCTGCATGGCGAAGTTCCAGGTCATGAACTCGACGATCGGCCTCAAGCCGGTCATCGCCGCGCCGACTCCGAGCCCGGCGAAGCCGTGTTCGGTAATCGGCGTGTCGACCACGCGGCGCGGTCCGAATTCCGCCAGCAATCCTTGTGTGACCTTGTAGGCCCCTTCGTACTCGGCGACCTCTTCCCCCATCAGGAAGACGTTTTCGTCGGCACGCATCTCTTCGGCCATGGCATCGCGCAAGGCCTCACGAACGGTCTGTTTGGGCATCGGGCGCCTCAGGCTTCCAGGACGACGTCGGTATAGAGCTCGGCGGCGTCCGGTTCCGGCGCGCTCTGCGCGAATTCGGCCGCTTCGTTGATGATCTCCTTGATCTCGCGATCGATGTCCTTCAGCGCAGCCTCGTCAGCCGCCTTCTCCGAAAGGATGCGTTCGCGGAGCTGATTGATCGGGTCACGCTCGGTCCGCATTTTCTGGACCTCTTCCCGCGTCCGGTACTTGCCCGGATCCGACATCGAATGTCCGCGATAACGGTAGGTGAGCATTTCCAGGACGACGGGGCCCTCGCCCGCACGCGCCTGCTTCACCGCTTCGTCACCCGCCTGTTTCACGGCCAGAACATCCATGCCGTCGACCTGGACACCGGGAATGCCAAGCGACTCCCCGTGGCGGTAGAGCTCGACCGAGGCACTGGCGCGCTTTACCGAGGTTCCCATGCCGTACTGGTTGTTCTCGACGACATAGATCACCGGCAGCTTCCATAGGGCCGCCATGTTGAACGATTCGTAGACCTGCCCCTGATTCGCCGCCCCGTCGCCGTAATAGGTGACGCAGACCCGATCGGTCTTCTTGTACTTCATGCCGAAGGCGATGCCGGTGCCCAGCGAAACCTGTGCCCCGACGATGCCGTGCCCGCCATAGAAGCCGTTCTCGGGGCTGAACATGTGCATCGAGCCGCCCTTGCCCTGAGAGATGCCGGCGGCGCGGCCGGTAAGCTCCGACAGGACGGCCTTCGGATCGACCCCGCGGGTCACCGCATGCGCGTGGCAGCGATAGCCGGTGATCATCGCGTCGTCCTTGTCGATCGCGTGCTCCATACCGACCACCACGGCTTCCTGGCCGATATAGAGGTGACAGAAGCCACCGATCAGGCCCATGCCGTACATCTGCCCCGCCCGCTCCTCGAAGCGGCGGACCAGAAGCATCTGCCGGTAATAGGTGAGAAGCTCTTCGGCCGAGGCCGCCGGCTTGGTGGCTTCAGCGGCGTCGTTGCGCTTCTTCCTGGCTACGGCCATCCCACCTCCCATTTCGGCGATTGCCGACCTTGTTCGCACCCCATCGGCGCGCGCGAAGATAAATGGAAAACGCCGGATCAGGCAAGCGCGGGGCCGGCGGTCGAGATACCACCCGCCGCAGGGTTGCGGCCGGCGGTTATCGGTTCTTGTCGGTGTAGTAGAACACCAGTTCGCCAGGGGCGGCGTAGTTCAGGACCGCCCGGGCGCGTTCGTCGAGAAGATCCGGGTCGAGTCCGCCTCTCCCCAGAAGCGACACACGGTGCTGGAGCTGCACATGTTCTTCTCGGAGAGAGGCGTAAAGAGACTTCGCCTGATCGATCTCCCCGGAGATGCGCAGATAGGCCATCAGCCCGCGATCGCCCTGAACGGTATGGTAGCCGAAATAGGCGATCGCGCAGCTGCTGAGAACCGGCAGCGCTACCTGCTTGAGAATCCGACCATGTTTACCACGCCACCGCATGGACGGAGGGAATCACGCCCGACGGCGCCGGTCAAGCGCGGCGGATGGCTGAGAGCCCGGCACAAGACGCGGCGGATCCCAACTCCGCCTCGATGCGGATCAACTGATTGTATTTGGCGAGCCGGTCGGAGCGCGAAAGGGACCCCGTCTTGATCTGACCGCAGTTCGTCGCCACCGCCAGGTCGGCGATCGTCGAATCCTCGGTTTCGCCGGACCGGTGCGACATGACTGCCCGGTAGTCGGCGCGGTGGGCCATCTCCACGGCCTCGAGAGTCTCGGTCAGCGTCCCGATCTGGTTGACCTTGACCAGAATCGCATTGGCGACGCCCTTATCGATGCCGTTGCGAAGCCGGCGCGGATTGGTGACGAACAGATCGTCGCCCACGAGCTGAATCTTCCCGCTCAGCGCCTGGGTCATTGCCGCCCAACCGTCCCAATCGTCTTCGGCGAGTCCGTCCTCGATCGAGACGATCGGATAGCGGGATACCAGGTCCTCGTAATACTTGACCATTCCGGCCGCATCGAGGGTCCGCCCCTCACCGGCCAGAGTGTAGCCCTTGTCTCCGAAGAACTCGGTCGCCGCCGAGTCGAGGGCCAGGAACACGTCCTCTCCCGGCCGGTAGCCCGCCTTCTCGATGGCCTTGGTGATGAGGCCGAGGGCTTCTTCGTTGCTGCCGAGGCTGGGGGCGAAGCCGCCTTCGTCGCCGACGGCGGTGGCGTGGCCCGCTTCGTTCAGGATCTTGCGCAGCGCATGGAATATCTCGGAGCCGGTCCGCACCGCCTCCGAGAGCGTCGGCGCACCGGCCGGCATGATCATGAATTCCTGAAGATCGAGCGAATTGTCGGCGTGTTCGCCGCCATTGATGATGTTCATCATCGGAACCGGCAGGGTGTGGGCGAAGCTGCCGCCGACATAGCGATAGAGGGGCTGATCGCTCTCGGCAGCGGCGGCTTTCGCCACCGCGAGGCTAACGCCGAGGATCGCGTTGGCGCCGAGGCGGCTCTTGTTGTCGGTACCATCGAGCTCGCGCATGGCGCTGTCGATGGCGATCTGCTCACTCGCCTCCCGGCCGGAAAGCGCGTCGAACAGCGCACCGTTCACCGAGTCGACGGCCTTCAGCACGCCCTTGCCGCCATACCGCGTCGCGTCGCCGTCGCGTAGCTCCACGGCCTCATGCGCACCGGTCGAGGCGCCTGAGGGAACGGCGGCGCGCCCCTGGGCGCCGCTTTCCAGCACCACGTCGACTTCCACGGTCGGGTTGCCCCGGCTGTCGAGAATTTCACGCGCGACGATGTCGACGATGGCGGACATGCCTCAGATCCCCTGTTGGCTGGATTCATACATAATTGCTCAAATGCGCACTCATAACCGCGGCCCTTCGCGCTCTCCAAGCTGGCGGTATTGCCGTGGCGACGCTGGGGCGGAATATACCTCGTGCGGCCATCTCGAACAGTCGCTGCGCACGAGGATTAGGTCGCAATCCACGACCGGGCGCGCCGGCAATCAGAAGACAAGGGAGATTTCCACATGCCTAAAGGGCTTCGAATCGGCGCGGTCGCGGCGCTTCTGCTCGGGCTGGCCGGACTGCAACCGGCTGCCGCTCAGGACAGTCCCGTCCATTTGCGTGGCCAGCTGACGAGCGCGAATGACAACGGCTTTGAGATGACCACCGACGAGGGGAAGTCCGCCACCGTCGGCTATAGCGAGCATGTCGGTATCTTCACCGTGTCCGAAGCCGCGGTGAGCGATATCAAGGATGGACAGTTCGTCGGCATCACGTCGATCGAGTCCGGTGGTGAGCGGGTGGCGATCGAAGTGCATATTTTCGACGACTCGCTCCGTGGTCTCGGCGAAGGGCACTATCCATGGGACCTCATGGATACCGACAACATGATGACCAATGCCAATGTCGCCGAGATCGAAAGCGTCTCCGACGGTCAGACTCTCCAGGTCGACTACAAGCTGGAGAACAATGCCCCCGGTTCGCAGACCATCCGGGTTCCCGACGATGCGACCGTCGTGAATCTGTTCCCGGCCGACATGTCCCTGATGAAACCCGGCGAGACGGTCTTCGTGATCGCGCAGGCGCAGGAAGACGGCAGCTATATGGCCCTCGCCGTAGTCGTCGGACAGGATGGCGTCGTGCCGCCGATGTGAAGGTGGAAGCCCTGGTGCCGGTGGCCGCCTTCGCGGTTGCCGGCGCCGAAACTACGACGACGGCGCCAGCGGGTTCGCCTTTGCCAGCCTGTCGAAAGCCAGCAGCGTTTCCAGCAATGCCGGCAGCTGCTTGAGCGGCACCATGTTGGGGCCATCGCTCGGCGCGTTGTCCGGATCCTGATGGGTCTCCATGAACACCATCGCCACGCCGAGGGAGATCGCCGCCCGCGCGAGAACGGGAACGAATTCACGCTGGCCGCCGCTGCGTCCGCCGAGGCCCCCCGGCTGCTGTACGGAATGAGTGGCGTCGAAGACCACCGGACAACCGGTCTTGGCGAGAATCGGGATCGCCCGCATGTCCGAGATCAGCGTGTTGTAACCGAAGCTCACCCCGCGTTCGCAGACCAGCGCATTGGGATTGCCGGCGCCGTCGATCTTGGTGACCACGTTCGCCATGTCCCACGGCGCGAGGAACTGGCCCTTCTTCACGTTGATGACGCGCCCGGTCTTCGCGGCGGCAACCAGGAGATCGGTTTGCCTGCACAAGAAAGCCGGGATCTGCAGGACATCGACGACCTCTCCCACCGGTGCGCACTGGCCCGGTTCATGGACGTCGGTGAGGACCGGACAGCCGAATCGCTCCCTCAGCTCCGCCAGGATCGGCAGCGCCTTGTCCATGCCGATCCCGCGCGGTGCGTCGAGGCTGGTGCGATTGGCCTTGTCGAAAGACGTCTTGTAGACCAGCGGCACGCCTAGCCGCGCGGTAAGCTCGGTCAACGCCTGGCACATTTCCAGCCCGTGGTTCCGGCTTTCCAGGGCGCAAGGTCCGGCGATCAGGGCGAGTGGCAGATCGTTACCGACCTCGAACGAGCCGATCCTCACATGACGGGGAGCCGTCATCAAACGAGCCTCGACCGCTCGACGACCGCTTTGATGAACGCGGCGAACAGCGGGTGCGGCTCGAACGGCTTCGATTTGAGCTCGGGGTGGAACTGGACGCCCACGAACCAGGGATGCATTTCGGTCGGCAGCTCGATGACCTCGGGCAGTCTGCGGTCGGGCGAGAGCCCCGAGAACCGCACGCCCGACGCCTCCAGCCGCTCCATGTAGTTCACGTTGACCTCGTAGCGGTGGCGATGCCGTTCCGAGATCATGGGCTTGCCGTAGATCGAATGGACGAGGCTGCCTTCTTCGAGGACGCAGTCATAGGCGCCGAGGCGCATGGTTCCGCCGAGATCGTCCTCCTCGCTGCGGCGCTCGACCTCGTTCCCGCGCATCCACTCGCTCAGCAGACCGACCACCGGGTCCTTGCAGGGCCCGAACTCGGTCGAGGAGGCGTAAGGCAGATCGGCCATGTTGCGCGCCGCCTCGACGACCGCGAGCTGCATGCCGAAGCAGATGCCGAAATAGGGCACCTCGCGCTCGCGCGCGAAGGTGACCGCCGCCACCTTGCCCTGGGCGCCGCGTTCCCCGAAGCCGCCGGGAACCAGGATGCCGTGGACGTTCTCCAGGCGCTGGACGCTGCCTTCGGATTCGAAGATCTCGGCGTCGATCCACTCGAGATTGACCTTCACCCTGTTGGCGATGCCGCCATGGGTCAACGCTTCCGCGAGCGACTTGTAGGCGTCGGCAAGGCCCATGTATTTGCCGACGATGGCGATGCTGACCTCGCCGTCGGGGGCCTTGATGGTGTCGACGATATGCTGCCAGCCGGCGAGGTCCGGGGTTGGCGCGTCGTCGATCCGGAAGGCGCTGAGCACCTGATCGTCCAAGCCCTCGGCATGATAGCTGAGCGGCACCTCGTAGATCGTGCTGACGTCCAAGGCCTGAATCACCGCCGGTTCCGGCACGTTGCAGAACAACGCGATCTTCTTGCGGGCCGAAATCGGGATTTCCCGATCGGAACGGCACATGACGATATCCGGCTGGATACCGATGCTCCGCAGCTCTTTCACCGAATGCTGGGTCGGCTTGGTCTTCAGCTCGCCGGCCGCCGGGATATAGGGCACCAGAGTCAGATGGATGTAGAGCACCCGGTCCGAGCCGACCTCATTGCCGAGTTGGCGGATCGCTTCGAGGAACGGCAGACTTTCGATATCGCCGACGGTGCCGCCGATCTCGCACAGCACGAAATCCGCATCGTCGGTATCCGTCAGCACGAACTGCTTGATCGCATCGGTGACGTGAGGGATCACCTGCACCGTTGCGCCGAGATAGTCGCCGCGACGTTCTTTCCCGATCACGGTCGAATAAATCCGGCCGGTCGTGATGTTGTCGCTGCGACGCGAGGCGACCCCGGTGAAACGCTCGTAATGTCCGAGGTCGAGATCGGTCTCGGCGCCGTCGTCGGTGACGTAGACCTCTCCGTGCTGATAGGGGCTCATCGTCCCCGGGTCGACGTTAAGATAGGGGTCTAGCTTGCGCAGACGGACGTTGTAGCCGCGCGCCTGCAGCAGCGCGCCCAGCGCCGCCGAGGACAATCCCTTTCCAAGCGACGAAACCACGCCGCCGGTGATGAAGATGTAACGGGTCGACACCTCCGACCCCGCGTCAGCAGTACGGGATCACTGAGCCACCGGTGCGCTGGGCTCGGCGGGCTCGGCCGGCGTCTCGATCGGGGCGGGCGACTGCTGCTGCTGATCGAGAATCGAGGTGGGCTCGACGCTCCGCGACGCCAGGATGGCGAGCAGCATGCTCATTCCCATGAAGCAGGCGGCGAGAATGGTCGTGATGCGCGTCAGCAGGTTGGCGGACTGCCGGCCGCTCATCAGGCCGCCGAAGCCGCCGCCCCCGCCTCCACCGCCGCCGCCGAGGCTGCCCAAGGCACCGCCCTCGCTCCGCTGCAGCAGAATGACGACGATCATCGAAATCGCCACGATCACGTGAATGACCAAAAGAACCGCAGTCATTACCGAATTCCCACGTTCAGAAACATTGCCTATGGATATCGCGTCGGCGCCATCCCGCCGACCGATCGTTCAACCGTCGCTGTCGGCCTTCGCTGCCGAACAGATCGTCCAGAACGAATCGGCACGCAAGCTCGCCCCGCCGACCAGGGCACCGTCAACATTGGCGATCGCCAAAATGGTCGCCGCATTCTCGGCGTTCACCGAACCGCCATAGAGGATACGGACCGCTTCGGCCAGATCCGGCGAGATGTCGGCGAGCTTGGTGCGAATATGGGCATGGACCTCGGCAATGTCTTCCGCGGAAGGTGTTCGCCCGGTACCAATCGCCCATACCGGTTCATACGCCACCACGACGTCCGTGGAACGCAGTCCATCCGGCAAGGAGCCGGAAATCTGATCGCCGACGACGTCGAGCGTCTGGCCGGCATCGCGCTCAGCGCCGCTCTCGCCCACGCAGACAATGGCGCACAGTCCTGCATTGATCGCCGCTGTCGCCTTCGCCCGAACATCCGAGTCCGTCTCGCTGTGGTCCGAACGTCGCTCGGAATGCCCGACGATGACGAACCGGCAGCCAAGATCGGCCAGCATCGGCGCGGCGATATCGCCTGTATGCGCGCCGGAGTCATGCGGCGAGCAATCCTGCCCGCCGAATTCGACGACGCTCTTATCCAGCGCGCCGCCGATATCGGCGATCAGCGTCGCCGGCGGGCAGACGGCGACCTCCACGGCGACAGGCTGCTGCTGCGCCTTCTCCGCCAGGGCCTGAGCCAGTGCGACACCGTCTTGCCGCAGGCCGTTCATCTTCCAATTGCCAACGACCAGCGGCCGCCGTTGCGCCGTCATTTCAGGGAGCACCACGCCAAGGATGAATTCGATGTCGACTACCTAGCACAGGGTGGCCGGACGGCAAAGGCCCGGCGCTGCATCGAGGAACGAAGGCAGGCGGCAATCCCGTAGGCGAGGAATTTCCGAGTTGCCGGGGGCGGCGTGCCCACCTATGATGCGCGGCTGACTTCGTTTCGGGTTCTCGTTTCGTAATTTCAATGGGTTAGACGGTCTTCTAGCGACAATGCTTCAAAGTATGCGCCAAGGAGTCGCTTCATGGGTTCTGAAGGGATTCCTGATCATCATTGCTCTCAGCTTCGTGTCGTGGGGCGTCGGTGACATGTTCCGCGGCTCCGCAGACCCCGTCGTGGCGTCCGTTGGCGGACAGGATATCCATGCACGGCAGCTCGTTGAGCAGGTCAATCAGCAGGTTGAGCGTCTGAGCCGCGCCACTGGGGGTCAGGTCGATTTCGAAACGGCCCGCGAGCTGGGGGTGATCGATCAGACGCTTCAGCAGATGGTGGCACGTGCGCTCTTGACCGAGGAAGCGAACGATTTCGGGCTGGCGGTTCCTGATTCCACCATCACCGAGGCCATTCGCTCCAACCCGGCCTTCAAGAACGATTTGGGCACCTTCGACCGGCAGATGTTCCAGGCGGTGCTGCAGCGGAACGGCCTGACGGAGGCCGCTTATGTCGCATCGCTCCGCAACGACATCGCGCAGCGTCAGCTGATCGGCAGCGTGGTTTCGGGGATGATCCTTCCCGATGCGCTCACGAAGACCTTCTACGGCCACCGCGAGGAAAAGCGAGTGATCGACGCGGTCATCGTCACGGCGAACGACGTCGACGAAGTGGCGGAACCCGACGACGCGGCCATACAGGACTATTACGACAATCATGAAGACCAGTTCACGGCGCCGGAATACCGCGCTCTGACCTACGTCACCATCACGCCCGCGGACCTGATGTCCTCGGTCGAAGTGACCGATGCCGAGGTCAAGGACCTCTATGATGCGCGTATCGACAGCTTCCGGCAACCCGAGCAGCGGATCGTCGACCACTTGTTCTTCTCGGACGAGGAAACCGCCAAGGCCGCCTATGACCGCCTTTTGCGCGGCGAAGACCTCCTGAAAGTCGCGGCCGATATCAGCGAACTCGGCGCCGACGACGTTTCCCTGGGGTCGATCACCCGCAGCGAGCTTCCGGATGAAGCGGCCGAACCGGTTTTCGCCTTGAAGAATGGCGGCATCACCGTCCCCGTCAAGACGGCGTTCGGCTGGAACATCTATCGAGTGAACAGCATCCAGCCGGAGCATGTGCAGACGCTGGATGAGGTCCGCGCGGTTCTGCACGACGAGGTTGCGCGCGAACGGGCGTTGGACGTGATGGTCGAGCTCGGCAATACGCTCGAGGACCAGCTCGCGGCCGGCAGTACGCTCGAGGAAGCCGCGTCCTCTCTTGATCTCGAGGCCGTCAAGATCGAAGCCGTCGACAGTCGCGGTCTCGACCGCAAAGGCGATCCGGTCGACGTGCTGCCGAAGATTTCGGGTTTCCTCGATACCGCCTTCGAAACGCCGGTGGGGCTCGAATCGCCGCTGACCGAATCCGATTCCAGAGATGCGATGTACGTCGTACAGGTGGATGACGTGATCGACCCTGCCCTCCGCCCGCTGGATGAGGTCCGGGACGACGTCGTGGCTTCGGTCAAAGAGGAAATGCGCGTCGCGCGAGCCGGGGAGATCGCCGGCGAAATCGCGACCGCGGCTCGGGAAGGCGGTGACCTTTCCGCGGCGGCGAGCGCGCACGGCCTGACGGTCCGGACCACGCAGGCATTCACCCGCCAGGGCACCGGTCTCGATCTCTCTTTGTCGCAGGAAGCGATCGACGCCATCTTCCGGCATCCGAAAGGAGCTGTGACCGACGCCATCAAGGCGGGGGCCACGAGCTATGTCGTCGCCAAGACGACCGATGTCGAGGTTCCGGCCTACAGCGATTCCGAACCAGCCGGTGCGACGGTGCGCAATGAGCTTGCCGGGAGTTTCGAGCAGGATCTGCTCGGTGCTTTCGAGAAGGCGCTCCGCGATCGCTACGACGTCGCGATCAATCGCGAGAATATCGATAAAGTCTTCTGATCGAGGACAGACCGGCGAGGCGGATTCCCCCGCGCCGCATCACAGGACCGACAATGCACGTTTATCCGGACGTCGAAAGCTTCGCGCGCACTTATCGCGAGGGTAAGCCCCAGGTCGTCTGGACCCGTCTGGTCGCCGATCTGGAGACGCCGGTCTCGGCGATGTTGAAGCTGGCCGACGGCCGGCCCAACAGCTTCCTGCTGGAATCGGTCGAGGGCGGCGCCGTCCGCGGGCGCTATTCGATCATCGGATTGAAGCCCGATCTGATCTGGCGCTGTTTCGGCAACAAGGCGGAGATCAACCGCAATGCGCGTGCCGACCTCGACGCCTTCACTCCCTGCACACTCGGGTCGCTTGATTCCCTACGCAAGGTGATCGCCGAATCCCGGATAGACCTCCCCGAAGGCCTGCCGCCGATGGCGGCCGGCCTGGTCGGCTACATGGCTTATGACACCGTCCGGCTGATGGAAGAGCTGCCGGATTCGAATCCGGATACCCTGGGGGTCCCCGACGGGCTGTTCTTGCGCCCCACGGTGATGGCGATCTTCGATTCAGTCGACGACGTGGTGACCGTAGTGACCCCGGTGCGTCCGAGCGAGGGGCTGAACGCAGAGGCGGCCTACACCCTGGCGACCGAACGTCTGGCCGACATCGTCGCCGACTTCGACCGCAACCTGCCCCTTCAGCATGCGACCGGTGACGTCTTCCAGCATGCCGCGGAGCCGGCCTCCAACACCACGCATGCGGCCTATCGCGAGATGGTCGCCAAGGCGAAGGAATACATCGCCGCCGGCGACATCTTCCAGGTCGTGCTGTCGCAGCGCTTCAGCCTGCCCTTCAAGCTGCCGCCCCTGTCGCTCTACCGGGCTCTACGCCGCCTGAACCCCTCGCCTTTCCTGTTCTTCCTCGATTTCGGCTCGTTCTCCGTGGTGGGGTCGAGCCCGGAAATCCTGGTTCGCCTTCGCGACGAGAAGGTCACCATCCGACCGATCGCCGGCACCCGCCGCCGGGGCGCGGACCGGGCCGAGGACAAGGCGCTATCGGAAGAACTGCTCGCCGATCCGAAGGAACTCGCCGAGCATCTGATGTTGCTCGACCTCGGCCGCAACGACGTCGGCCGTGTCTCCCAGATCGGCTCGGTCGAGGTCACCGAACAGATGGTGATCGAGTACTACAGCCACGTCATGCACATCGTCTCGAACGTCGAGGGCAGGATCGATCCGAGTCATGACGCCATGGATGCGCTGGTCGCAGGCTTCCCGGCCGGCACCGTGAGCGGCGCGCCGAAAGTGCGGGCGATGGAGATCATCGACGAACTGGAGACCGAACGCCGCGGCATCTACGGCGGATGCGTCGGCTATTTCTCCGCCAACGGCTCGATGGACACCTGCATCGCCCTGCGGACGGCTGTGGTGAAGGACGGGGTCATGTACGTCCAGGCCGGCGGCGGCATCGTCGCCGACAGCGATCCGGAAGCGGAGTATCAGGAAAGCCAGAACAAGGCCCGTGCCCTGCTCCGCGCCGCCGAGGAAGCGATCCGTTTCGCCTTCGCCGGCCGGCGGAACTGACCGGGCAACCCTATTCGCCGTGGCGGGCGACCGCCGCGGGCTTATCGAGCCCCGCGAGCGTACTGGCGCGGACGAAGATGACCCCCCGCTTCTTCGCGTTCGGCAGCCATTCGGCAAGCACCGCCAGCGTTTCCGGATAGGGGTGGCCGATTCCGATGGCCGTGCCGGCGGACAGCGCCTTCTCTTCCAGTTTCGTCAGCTGTTCGCGAATCCGCTCCGGTTTCCGCTCGTTGTCCAGGAAGACGTCGCGGCGGGTATGGGGCACGCCCATCTCCTCCGCCACGGTTTCGGCGACGGTTGCCGCGGTGGTCCGTGAATCGACGAATACGAGGCCGTTCGCCTTCATCGCCGTCATGACCCGGATCATCGCCGGACGTTCGGCGGTCAGCCGGCTGCCCATGTGATTGTTCACCCCCACCGCGCCGGGAACGCGTCGCAGGTCGTCGGCGATCCTGCGATCGAGTTCAGCCGCCGATAGGTTTCCAAGAAGCGCGTCGGGGCCGGGATCGGCATCCTCGGACGTTGGCTCCATCGGCATGTGGAGAAAGATTTCATGGCCCGCCGCGTACGCATCGGCGGTCATCGTCTCCAACCCGTGGGCATAGGGCAGGAAAGCGAGCGTCAAGGGCGGCGGCAAGGCCGTCGCTTCCGCCGCGCCGGCCTCGCTCAAGCCGACATCGTCGATGATGATCGCGATACGAGGGCCGTCTTCGGGTTTCAGCGGCTCCTCTGCCGCCGGCGGCTCCACCGTTTCCGCCTGTTCGGTCACTGGCGCGGCCGGACTCGGCGTATCCGTCGCCATTCTGGTTTCGGCGGGTTCGGATTCGCTCCCGGCTGCTGAGGGTGCCGGCAGCTGCGGCGCCGGTGAGCTTTCGATGACTTTCGTAGGGGACGAAGGGGCCGCCCGAGGCGCCGGCGACTCGATCGGTTGTGGGGCCGATGCCCTCTCGACCTCCGGGCTGCCGGTGAACAGCTCCATCACCGCCATCCCGCCCCCGAAGCCGGCAATCAGAGTCAGAACGACGAGAACCCACAGCCGGTGGGTCGTCTGCCGGCTGCCGCGCCGTGCTCGCTTACGGGCTTTGGCGATAATCTCCTCCTGTCGACCCGACCGTGTCGACGATGCAGCTTAACGGTTTGGAATGGCGGACGCACGGGTGTCGCGTCTTCGGTGAGGCTGCCCCGCGCTTGACGGTGGCAGCGGGCGCTGGTTTCTTCCCTGTCGGCGGCACCGTGGCGGCAAGTGACGGCGGATCGCGGTGTATGCTTCTAACCCTTCGGATCGGAGTGGTAATGTCGGGGCGCATGCGCGCAGCGTCGATGCTCGCGAGTTCATGCACCCTATGAGTAAAAGCCTGTAAGATAAGGCAATGTATCTCTTAATCGACAACTACGACAGCTTCACCTACAACCTCGTCCACTTTCTGGGCGAACTCGGGGCCGACGTGAAGGTCGTGCGCAACGACCGCATGACGGTCGAGGAAGCGCTGAGAAGCGATCCGGAAGGAATCGTCCTCTCCCCCGGGCCCTGCGATCCCGACCGCGCCGGCATCTGCGTGCCGCTGGTCGAGGCGGCGGCCGAGAGGATTCCGATCCTCGGCGTCTGTCTGGGCCATCAGGCGATCGGCCAAGCGTTCGGCGGTCGTATCGTGCGCGCACCGACGATGATGCACGGCAAGGTCAGCCTGATCCATCACAGCGGCGGCGGCGTATTCCGTGGCCTCCCCTCGCCTTTCTCGGCGACCCGGTACCATTCCCTGATCGTCGATCGCGACACTTTGCCCGACGATCTGGAGATCACCGCCGAGACCGAGGACGGGATCATCATGGGACTGCGGCACCGCACGCTGCCGATCTTCGGCGTTCAGTTTCATCCGGAGAGCATCGCCTCGCAGCAGGGTCATGAGCTGCTTCGCAACTTCCTGGACATGTCGCAGCGGCAAAAAGCCGCATGAGCAACGCCGGCGACGACATGAAGGCCCTGCTCGGTCTCGTGGCCAAGGGCGAGACGCTGACCGTGGAACAGTCGCGGGCCGCATTCGACATCCTGATGTCGGGCGATGCGACTCCGGCCCAGGCCGGCGCTTTCCTGCTCGGCCTCCGGGTGCGCGGCGAGACCGTGCCGGAGATCACTGGTGGGGCCATGGCGATGCGTTCGCGCGCCGTCGCTATGGATGCACCGCCGGGCGCGATCGACACCTGCGGCACCGGCGGCGATTCCAGCGGGACCTATAACATCTCGACCGGTACGGCTTTCATCGTCGCCGCCTGTGGCGTACCCGTCGCCAAGCACGGCAACCGGGCGATGTCGTCGAAATCGGGCTCGGCCGACGTGCTGACCGCGCTCGGGGTCAATATCGATGCCGATCTCGCCCATGTTCGCGAGAGCCTGTGGGAAGTCGGCATCGGCTTCATGATGGCGCCCCGTCACCACGGCGCCATGCGCCATGTCGCGGGCGTCAGGGTCGAGCTCGGCACCCGGACCATCTTCAACCTGCTCGGCCCCCTGTCGAATCCGGCCGGGGCGAAGCGCCAGCTTCTCGGCGTATTCGCGAGGGAGTGGACCGAGCCGCTGGCCGAGGTACTGGGGCGGCTGGGTTCTGAGCGCGTCTGGGTGGTGCACGGCAGCGACGGACTCGACGAGATCACCACCACCGGCCCGACCCTCGTCGCCGAATACCGCAATGGCGAAGTGCGCCAGTTCGAGGTTCGGCCCGAGGATGTCGGCTTGGCTCCGATCGATCCGGCGGCTCTGAAGGGGGGCGACGCGGCACACAACGCCGATGTTCTTCGCGCGACTCTGGAAGGCCGTCATGGTCCTCTCCGTGACATCATGCTGCTGAACGCCGCGGCCGCTCTCGTGGTCGCCGACCGCGCCGAAGATCTCGGTACAGGCATGGCGATGGCGGCCGATGCCGTCGACTCCGGCCATGCCGTCGATACCCTGGAACGGATGATCGCGATTTCGAGGAAGTCGGAGGCGCAGACGGCATGAGCGACGTCCTCGCCAAGATTTGTGACGCCAAACGGGCGGATGTCGCATCTCGCCGTTCGGCCAAGCCTCTTGCAGCGTTGGAGGCCGAGGCCCTGTCGGTGCCTGCGCCGCGCGGCTTCGCCGATGCCCTGACCCGCCGGGTGGCCGAAGGTGGCTACGGCGTGATCACCGAGATCAAGAAGGCTTCGCCCAGCCGTGGCCTGATCCGCCCCGATTTCGATCCGCCTGCTCTCGCCCGGGCCTATGCGGCCGGCGGGTCCGCTTGCCTGTCGGTTCTCACCGACACGCCCTATTTCCAGGGCGAGGACGCGCATCTCGTAGCCGCCCGCGCTGCGGTCGATCTGCCGGTGTTGCGTAAGGATTTCATGCTCGACCCGTATCAGATCGTCGAGTCACGGGTGATCGGCGCCGACTGCGTCCTCCTGATAATGGCTGCCCTTGACGACGGTCAGGCTGCCGAGTTGGAAGCGGCGGCGTTCGACCTCGGCATGGACGTGCTGGTCGAGGTGCATGACGAGGCAGAGCTCGATCGTGCTCTGAAGCTTCGTTCACCCCTGATCGGCGTCAATAATCGCAACCTCAAGACACTCGAAATCGATCTCGGGACTACGGAGCGGCTGGCGAAGCGGCTTCCCGATGACCGCGACTTGGTCTGCGAAAGCGGTCTTTACAGCCGGGCCGATCTCGACCGTATGAACCGTTCCGGCGCATCGCGCTTTCTGGTGGGCGAATCCCTGATGCGTCAGACCGATGTCGCCGAGGCGGTTCGCCGGCTCCTGCAGCCCGAGACGGCGGTCGCTGAATCATGAGCGGCTTCACGCATTTCGATTCCGAAGGCCGGGCGGTGATGGTCGACGTTTCCGCCAAGGACGAGACCGAACGCACAGCGTCCGCCCGTGTCACCGTGGTCATGCAGCCCGAGACGCTCCGTCTCATTCGGGAAGGCGGGCACAAGAAGGGCGACGTCCTCAGTGTCGCCAGGCTCGCGGGAATCATGGCGGCAAAGCGGACGCCCGACCTCATCCCTCTTTGCCATCCCCTGGCGCTGACCTCGGTCAAGGTCGAGCTGAGCTGCGATCCCGAGCGCAATGCGGTCGACATCGTCGCCACCTGCAAGCTCAAGGGCCGGACCGGCGTCGAGATGGAGGCTTTGACCGCGGCCTCGGTCGCCGCCCTCACCGTCTACGACATGTGCAAGGCCGTCGACCGTGGGATGGCCATCACCGATCTCCGCCTGACCCACAAGGCCGGCGGCAAGTCGGGAACCTACGAGGCTCCGTAACGTGATACCGGTCGCCGAAGCCAGACAGCACATCATCGACGCGATCGCTCGGTTGCCGGCCGAGGTCGTTCCCGTGACCGAAGCCGCGGGCCGCGTTCTCGCCGAAGACCTGGCGGCCCGCGTCACCCAACCGCCGGCGGACATGTCGGCCATGGACGGCTATGCGGCGCGTGCCGAGGACGTGGCGACGGTTCCGGCGCGTCTTCGCCTCGCGGGACATGCCCCCGCCGGCGGCGCCCATGAGGGCCAGCTCAAGCCCGGCGAAGCGGTCAGGATCTTTACCGGCGGCCCGGTCCCGGCCGGGGCCGATACCATCGTCATCCAGGAGAACACGACTCCCGAAGGCGAGACCGTCCTGGTCAACGAAACGGTCACGGTTGGGCGCCATATCCGCCGGGCGGGCCTCGACTTCCGGGCCGGAGAGGTCGAGTTGACGGCCGGAACACGGCTGTCCGTCCGCGATATCGGTCTCGCGGCGGCAATGAACATCCCCTGGGTGAAGGTCGTTCGCCGTCCCCGGGTCGCGATTCTGGCGACCGGCGACGAGATCGTCTTCCCGGGTGAAGCGCGGGGTCCCCACCAGATCGTCAGCTCCAACTCGATCGCTCTGGGCGGCCTGGTGGCGGCTGCCGGCGGCGAAGCGATCAACCTGGGGATCGCCCGCGACAACGAGGACTCGCTCCGCCGCATGGCGGCGGGTGCTCAGGGCGCCGACATGCTGGTCACCACCGGCGGTGTCTCGGTCGGCGATCATGACCTCGTGAAGTCTGTGCTGGGGGCCGAAGGGCTTGCCGTCGGCTTCTGGAAGATCGCCATGCGGCCCGGAAAGCCCCTCCTGTTCGGGAAGATGGGCGCCACGCCCATGCTGGGCCTGCCGGGCAATCCGGTTTCGACGGCCGTGTGCGGCCTCGTTTTCCTTCTTCCGGCACTTCGCGCCCTGGCGGGGGAGATCGATTTCGGTCCGCATCCCGAGCCGGCGCGGCTTGGAGTCGACCTTCGTCCCAACGACAATCGCGAGGACTATCTCCGGGCGTCGCTCGCAATCGCCGCGGACGGACAGCGGACCGTGGTGCCGTTCGAGCGTCAGGACAGTTCCATGCTGTCGGTGTTGAGCCGTTCAAACTGCCTGCTGGTCCGCCAGCCTTTCGCCGAGGCAACAGCGGCCGGAAGCATCGTCGATATCATCCGGTTCCCGTCCGGGCCGATTCCGGTTTAACTGAGGGTGCCTGTTGACGCTCTTTCGGAACTAAAGTAGAACAAAAACAGTTTTTGTTTTGTTCCATATCGCGGGGAACCGGGGAATGCTCACGAGGAAACAGCATGAACTCCTGATGTTCATCAACAAGCGCCTCGAAGCCACCGGCGTGTCTCCCTCCTTCGAAGAAATGAAGGAGGCACTCAATCTCAAGTCCAAGTCCGGGATTCACCGTCTGATCACCGGACTGGAGGAACGCGGTTTCATCCGCCGCCTCGCCCACCGCGCGCGGGCGCTCGAAGTGCTGAAGGTGCCGGAGACGCTGGGCGCACGCGAAAAGGCGGAGACGGTACGTCCGAAGTTCACGCCGAACGTCGTCAAAGCCGAGTTCTCCAATGGCCTCGCCGGCCGTCCCTCGCCCGAGGAAGCGACTGCGGTGACGCTGCCGCTCTATGGCCGGATCGCTGCCGGTACGCCGATCGAGGCGCTCCGCGATCACAGCTCGTTCATCGACCTTCCAGCCTCGATGATCGGACGGGGAGAACATTACGCGCTCGAGGTCGCCGGTGACTCGATGATCGACGCCGGCATTCTCGATGGTGACGTCGCCATCATCCGCCAGTCGGATACGGCTCAGAACGGCGATATCGTCGTCGCCTTGATCGACGACCAGGAGGCAACGCTGAAGCGCCTTCGCCGCAAAGGCGCCTCGATCGCCCTTGAGCCAGCCAACCCCAAATACGAAATCCGGATTTTCGGTCCCGATCGGGTGAAGGTTCAGGGGCGGCTCGTCACGTTGATTCGGCGCTACTGAAGCTCGTCCAGACGACTGCGCGGCAAAGGCGGCACCACCCAAGGGCGGTCGCCGCGGTGGCCGTCGACGGTCTTTACCTTGATACCGTTTCCCGTCAGCCAGACCGCGTGGCTCCCATACCGCCACAGGTCGAAGCGGTCGATCGTCGCTCTCGGATGCGGACAAGCGTCGCCCAAGGGTTCGGCGCTCACCAGCAGGTCGGCTGAGAGGCAGTCCTCGGCATAGGCGCGGGGATCACCGACCATTGCGACTTCGAGCCCATCCAGATGGATGATGCAGCCGAGACCGTCACACGCCATTCCCTGGGACAGAGCTTCGTCGGAGCGCCATCCCCAGGCATGGTCCTGCCCCATCCGTCGCAGCCACGCCTCGGCGGTAAAGCGGTTCCGGCTCGTCGTCGACAGACCCAGGCTTCCATCCGCGCCGCGTACTGCGAAAAGATCCGCTGACTCGTCGGCCAGCACATCCGGTGGGCGTTCCATCATTGGTGTGAGCAAGGCTGCGATAAGAACGGGAATACCCCACCAGCGCCATCGCTGCCGCCACAGACATAACCACAGGAGACCGACAGCGAACAGTGGCAGGCCCCAGCCGGGGGCGCTGCGGACCAGCAAGACCGCGCCTGGCAGCGACGCGACCGCATGGGCGGTCCATAGGATCGCCGCAATTCCCCAACTCATCGGAATCAAGGCGAGCTGCTCCAGCCCCAGCGGCATCAAGGCCAAGGCGGCCAATCCCCAGGGCATGACCCAGAGGCTCGCCACTGGCACCGCCACCAGGTTTCCCAACAGGTCGTAGACCGGCAGCCGGTTGAAATGATAGGCGGCGAGCGGCGCGATCGCCGCAGACGCGATCAGCGTAGTGAGACCGACTCCCGTTACATAACCAAATAGGCGCCTGACCTTACCCCGAGCGGCATTGGACCTCCCGACGCGCCACGTCTCGTAAACGGCGATCAAAGCGACGACGGCCGCGAAGGAAAGCTGGAAGCTCGCCCCGAGCATGCTTTCCGGCCGCAGCAGCAGGACGACGAGCGCGGCCCACGCGACCAGCCGCATCGTGATCGCGGTCCGGTCGAGCAGAACCGCCGACAGAACCAGAAACAGCATGAGGAAGGCGCGCTGAGTCGGGATCGTCGCCCCCGTCAGAAGCATGTAACCAAGACTCCCGAGAAGGGCGGCCACGGCTGCCCACTTCTTGATCGGATGGTCGAGCGCCAATCTCTCGTTCAGCGCCAACGCCGCGCGGAAGACGAAGAACAGGATGCCGGCCACCAGCCCGACATGAAGCCCCGATATCGCCAGGAGATGGGCCAGACCAGCGGAACGCACCGCCACCATGTCGTCTTCGGGAATATGGCCGCGTTGTCCGGTCAGCAGCGCCGCGGCGACGCCGGCTTCGGGTGGGGTGAGCGCATCGAGGATGCGGAGCGTGATTCTCTGACGCAGCGATGCAAGCCATGTTTCGCCGAAGCTCGGTTGAGCATGGAGAATGACCTTCGGCGTTCCCATGCCGTAACCAACGGCGCCGATTCCTCGAAAAAACAGATCGCGGGAGAAGTCATAGGCGCCCGGCGCGACCGGTCGCGGCGGCGGCATCAGCATCGCCCTTACGGCGACTTCGTCGCCGGGTTCGGGAAGCTCTTCCTTGGTCCGCACCGCAATGCGGACCCTTGCCGGTGTTGATTGCGGACCAAGATCGCGAACACTCAGATCTTCGAGAATCAGGCGACCGCCGCCCTCTCGCAGTTCGACGGACGCGACCGTCCCGGCAACGTCCGTCGGTCCGATCCGAAGCGGCAGAACCGGTGCCGCGACCTGGTGGGCCCTCAGCTGCGCGGCCGTGAAGCCGGCGGCAATAGCGGCCAGCGCAATACAGAGGATGAAGACCGTCTTATTCTGCCGGAAGCGAATGGCTGCGACGGCGAGTCCGCCGAGGAAGACAGGACCCGAGCCGACCGACGGTTCCGTCGGCAGCAGGAAATAGAGGCCGATACCACCGCCGAGAAGAACCGGCAGCCACAGAAGCCATCGATCGCGCTCGGCCGCGAACTGCCCTGCAAGCTGCACCGGGAGCTTCCCTATCCGGTCACGCCAAGTCCCGCCGGAGCCGTGAAACCCTCCGCCGATTGTGATAGACACGGCCGCCGCCCCCGATCGCTCGCGAGCTCACCCAGGAACGGACATGGACGTCGTCACCCGCTTCGCCCCCTCGCCTACCGGCTTCCTGCACATAGGCGGTGCCCGCACCGCTTTGTTCAACTGGCTGTATGCACGCCATCATGGCGGCAAATACCTGTTGCGCATAGAGGACACCGATCGGGCTCGCTCGACCCAGGAGGCGATCGACGCCATCCTCGACGGGTTGAGTTGGCTGGGTCTCGACGCCGACGAACCGCCTGTGCACCAGTCGACGCGCGCCGAGCGCCACGCGGCAGTCGCCCGCCAGCTTTTGGCTGAGGGCAAGGCCTATTACTGCTACGCGACGCAGGACGAGCTGACTCAAATGCGCGAGGCGCAGCGCGCAGCCGGCGAACCGATGCGCTATGACCGCCGCTGGCGTGATCGCAATCCTTCCGAGGCGCCGGCCGATATCCCCCCTGTGATCCGCTTCAAGGCGCCGACCGAGGGCGAGACGGTCATCCACGACCTCGTCCAGGGCGAGGTGCGGGTCAACCATGCTCAGCTCGACGACATGGTTCTGCTGCGGGCGGACGGATCGCCGACCTACATGCTGTCGGTCGCGGTCGATGACCATGACATGGGCGTGACGCACGTGATTCGCGGCGACGACCACCTGAACAATGCCTTCCGCCAGATGAAGTTGATCGAGGCGCTGGGCTGGCCGGTGCCGGCGTATGCGCACATTCCCCTGATCCACGGCCCCGACGGCGCCAAGCTCTCAAAACGGCATGGAGCCCTTGGCGTCGATGCCTACCGCGACATGGGCTATCTGCCCGAAGCCCTTCGCAACTACCTGCTGCGCCTGGGTTGGGGGCATGGAGACGACGAGATCATCTCCACCGAGCAGGCCATCGAATGGTTCGATCTCAATGCCGTCGGTCGGTCGGCGGCTCGTTTCGATTTCTCGAAGCTCGAAAGCCTGAACGGCCACTATCTCCGCGCCCGATCCGACGACGATCTGGCAGAGCTGATCCGCCCGCGGATGGAGGCAGCGCTGGGGCGTTCCGCCAATGCCGGCGAAATGGCGCGGGTCGTTGCCGGAATGGCCGGTCTTAAGGCACGGGCCCATACCCTCGTGGATCTCGCTCAGAATGCGCTCATCTATAGCGATGGCGCGCCTGTCGAGACGACGGATGCCGCGGCCAAGCTACTCGACCCGGACGCGCGGACGCGACTCGGGGGCTGGGCTGTGGCGATGTCCGCCCTCTCGTCCTGGACCAGCGAGACGCTGGAGGCCGCCACGCGCCAGTTCGCTGAGGATGAAGGCTTGAAACTCGGCAAGATCGCGCAACCCCTCCGTGCTGCGCTCACCGGCTCCACCGTCTCACCCGGCATCTTCGAGGTCGTTGAAATCCTCGGCCCGGAGGAGACTGCGCGCCGCCTCGACAGGCTCCGTTAACGGGCTTATCTTGCATTGCAGCGGTGCCCGTCGGGGCAGCCGCCTCCAATTATTTTCTGGTCGGGGGAGTTACTCGCGATGCACGACAAGGCAAACGCAGGCGCGACGGCCACGGTTACCAATAGTCAGACCGGACAGAGCGTTGAGCTCCCGATCTTGTCGGGAAGCATGGGCCCTCAGGTGATGGACATCCGGAAGCTCTATTCGGGCCTGGGTGTCTTCACATTCGATCCCGGCTACATGGCGACCGGCAGCTGCGAATCGAAGATCACGTTCATCGATGGCGACGAGGGCGTTCTGCTCTATCGCGGTTATCCGATCCAGCAGTTGGCAGAGAAAAGCGACTTCCTCGAAGTCTCGTACCTTCTTCTTTACGGCGAACTGCCGACCGAGGCGCAGAAAGCCAAGTTCGTGCGCGACGTCACCTACCACACGATGGTGCACGAGCAGATCACCTACTTCTTCCGGGGTTTCCGCCGCGACGCACACCCCATGGCGGTGCTGTGCGGCGTGGTCGGCGCGATGTCGGCCTTCTATCACGACAGCACCGACATCAATGACGAGCGCCAGCGGATGGTCGCGTCGTTCCGGCTGATCGCCAAGGTCCCGACCCTGGCGGCGATGGCCTACAAATACTCGCTGGGCCAGCCGTTCATTCATCCGCGGAACGACCTGACCTACGCCGAGAACTTCCTTCATATGATGTTCGCGGTTCCGGCCGAAGAATATGTGGTGAGCCCGGTGCTTTCGCGGGCGATCGACCGGCTGTTCATCCTGCATGCCGACCATGAGCAGAACGCCTCGACCTCGACCGTGCGTCTCGCCGGGTCGTCGGGCGCCAACCCGTTCGCCTGCATCTCGGCCGGCATTGCTTCGCTTTGGGGCCCCGCCCATGGCGGCGCCAACGAGGCGGTGCTGCGGATGCTGGAGGAAATCGGCAGCGTCGACCGCATCCCCGAATTCATCAAGCGCGCCAAGGACAAGGACGATTCGTTCCGCCTGATGGGCTTCGGACATCGGGTCTACAAGAACTACGATCCGCGCGCGACGGTCATGCGCGAGACCTGTCACGAGGTCCTGGACGAGCTCGGGATCAAGGACGAACCGCTTCTCGAGCTGGCCATGGAACTCGAACGGATCGCCCTGGAAGACGAGTACTTCGTCGACCGGAAGCTCTACCCGAACGTCGACTTCTACTCGGGCATCATCCTGAAGGCGATGGGCTTCCCCGCCCATCTGTTCACGGTCATGTTCGCGGTCGCGCGGACGGTCGGGTGGATCGCCCAGTGGAACGAGATGATGAACGATCCCACCCAGAAGATCGGCAGGCCGCGCCAGCTCTACACCGGCGCCGGTCCTCGCGACTACGTGCCTGTCGAGCAGCGCTGAACGAGATCAGGAAGAAGTACGGGTCCTCCGGATAAGCCGGAGGACCCGGAAACTTCACATAGCCCCGAAACGGACTCGCTGATCAGGCGCGTTCGATCAGTTCGATCTTGTAGCCGTCGGGATCTTCGATGAAGGCGATAACGGTGCTGCCGTGCTTCATCGGACCGGGCGCGCGCGGGATCTTGACCCCCTCGCCTTCCAGGACTTCGCAGGTCTTGTAGATGTCGGGAACGCCGATCGCGATGTGGCCATAAGCCTCTCCGAGATCGTAGGGCGTCTCCTGATCCCAGTTATGGGTGAGCTCCAGTACCGTATTCGACTCTTCGTCACCATAGCCGACGAATGCCAGGGTGAACTTGCCCCCCGGAAAGTCCTTCTTCCGCAGAAGCTTCATCCCCAGCAGCCGGGTGTAGAAGTCGAGCGATTTGTCGAGATCACGGACCCGGAGCATGGTGTGCAGCATCCGAAACTTGTTCGTATCCACGACCTGTGCGGTGTCAGCCATTCCTAATCCCCTACTGGTTCGCAGTTTTTCCGCCGCGAGGGCGCGGCCCCGAGGCAATAACCTCCAGGATCACCTTGGCCGCCCGGCGGCTGGGTGACTCCTCGTCGCCGCCAAGTGCGGCGAGCGCTTCTCGTGAGCGCTCAATCTGATAGTCACGCGCGTCCCGATCAACCAGCAGACGCTCGACGGCCGGCACCAGGCGTTGGATGGTGCAGTCTTCCTGGAGCAGCTCCGGAATGACCGGAGCGTCGAGCGTCAGGTTGATCAAGTTGACGTAGCGTACCCGGATGATGCGGCGCAACACTGCGGCGGTGACCGGCGACGCCCGGTAGGCGACGACCATCGGCACGCCGGCGACCGCCAATTCGAGGGTCACCGTCCCGGATGCGGCCAAGGCCGTATCGCATGCGGCGAAAGCATCCGTTTTCTCGTCCGGATCGGTGATCACCACCGTGGGACATGGCCATGTCGCGGCCGCTTCAGCGACGTCCTCCGCGACCGCTCCCAGGGTCGCCGTCATCAGATGAAGATTGGGAATCCTGTCCTTAAGGGCTGCGATCGTTTCTCCGAACACGGGGAGAAGGCGACGGACCTCACTCCGGCGGCTACCCGGCAGCACTGCAAGCAAAGGCACATCGGACGGGATGCCATGCCGGTTCCGAAACGACGGCCCGTCCGGCGTCCCCACCGACTCGAGCACCGGATGCCCGACGAAGCTGCACGGAAGCCCGACAGCTTCGAAATAAGGCGGCTCGAAGGGAAGGATGGCGAGCAGATGATCGAGAAAGCGCGCAATTCCGGCAGCACGTCGCGGACGGTAGGCCCAAACCGTCGGTGCGACATAATGGATCAGCGGGATGCCCTCGCCCTTCAGTCGTTCGCCGATCCGGAAGCTGAAGGCTGGCGTATCGATCGTAACCACGGCATCGGGACGGATACGTCTGATCTCGGCAACGGTCTCCCGCATGCGGCTGAGAAGGTGCGGGACTCGCGGCAGGATCTCCACGAATCCCATGACGGACAGCTCGTGCATGGGAAACAGGCTCTTGAGACCCGCCCGCTCCATGCCGGCACCGCCGACACCGGCGAAGCGGACCTCGCCATGGGTGATCTCCTTAAGCCCGTTCATCAGCCGGGCCCCGAGAAGGTCGCCGGAAGGCTCTCCCACGACGAGAAAGATGAGAGGCGGCTTGGTCATCGCGGGAAGCGCACGCCGACGACGAACAGCCCTGCCTGATCGGCTGCCTTAGCCACCGCCTGTCGTCCGACGACCACGGTCGCACCGGCTTCGATAGCAATGCCGCGCAGCCCCGCAGCGGCCGCGGCCGTTACGGTCCGTACGCCGATCGTCGGCAGATCGACCCGCTGTTCCTGACCGGGTTTGCTCACTTTCACGAGGATACCTCCCGGTCCGTCACGTTTCAGGTCGGCACACCGGGCGATGAGGGCATCCGTCCCCTCGATCGCCTCCACACCGAGGACGGCACCGTGCTGCACGATCACAGCCTGACCGACATCGACTCGGCCCAGGGCGACCGCCACTTCGAAACCTCGACTGATATCGCTGTCGGCGGAATCGTCTGGCTTGAGACGGCCCAGCGGACCTTCAGGCGCAAGCGTGTCGGGAAGCAGTTCGTCGAGCCCCACCACGCGGAAGCCTTCCGACTCCAGCTCGGCGACAGCCAGGGACAGAATTCCGTCATCGCCCATCCGGCCCCTGGTGATCTTGCCGAGCAGGGAAAGGCCGCGACGGTCGGGTTTGAGCGACAGGAAGGATGGCCGGCGAATAGCGCCGGCCAGGACAACTTCCTCGACCTGCGCTTCGTGGAGGGCCCGAAGAATTCCGCCGACCTGGGCAATCGGCAGCCAAGCATGCGACACCGATTCCGCGACCGCACGATCTGTCTCGCCGGGAAAGGCGATAACGAAGACCTCTCGCCCTTCAGCGTGGCAGGCTTCGATCAATCGACGGGGAAGTTCGCCTTTGCCGGCGAGAATGCCGAGCTTAGGCGGCACGATCCAGCTTTGGCTGGCAGATAGCCCGGTTGCTGTCGCCGCGGATGAAGTCGACGATCTCCATGACCGCCTGATTGTCGCCGAACAACTCGGCGACATCGGTCAGGCGCTCGGCCATCGTTCCTTCTTGAGCGAACATCAGCCTGTAGGCCCGACGAAGATTGTGGATGTCGTCCCGGGTGAAGCCCCGCCGCTTGAGGCCGATGACGTTGAGCCCTGAAAGATAAGCGCGATTGCCAAGGACCGAGCCGTAGGGGATTACATCGTTCTCGACGCCGGAGAGTCCGCCGATCATCGCGTGCCGGCCGATCCGAACGAACTGATGGACCGCCGACAGTCCGCCGAGGATCGCATAGTCCTCGACCGATACATGCCCACCGACAGTCGCATTGTTGGCGAAGATGACGTTGTTGCCGATCCGGCAGTCGTGGGCGACGTGCGAGCCGACCATGAACAGGCAGTGATTGCCGATGGAGGTCAACATGCCTCCCCCGGCGGTGCCCGGATTCATCGTCACATGCTCGCGCAGTACGTTGTCGGCACCCACCGTCAGTTCCGACGATTCCCCACGATATTTGAGGTCCTGCGGACGATGTCCGATCGAGGCGAAGGGGTAGATGTGCGTTCGCGGGCCCACGGATGTCTTGCCGGCGACGACAACATGGGACTCAAGCACGACACCTTCATCCAGCGTGACCTCGTCGCCGACGACGCAGTAAGGCCCGATCGAAACATTTTCGCCCAGGGTAGCGTGCGCGCCGACGACGGCGGTCGGGTGAACGCTAACCATCAGTTGTCCATGATCATCGCGGTGACGACGGCTTCCGCGACCAGATCACCGTCGACCCGGGCCTCGCCGGCGACTTTCCAGACGTTCCGGCGGCTTTGCTGCTTGGTCACGTGCACCATCATGCGGTCGCCCGGCAGAACCGGTCTACGGAAGCGCGCATTCTCGATGCTCATGAAGTAGACGAGCTTGCCTTCCGCGCTCGGCCCCAAGGTATGAACCACCAGGATCGCAGCGGACTGGGCCATCGCTTCGATGATCAGCACGCCCGGCATGACCGGCGAGTTCGGGAAATGGCCGGCAAAGAAAGGTTCGTTGATCGAAACGTTCTTGATGCCGGTCGCCTGTTCGCCCGGCACCACATCCACGACGCGATCGATGAGAAGAAAGGGATAGCGGTGCGGAATCATATCCATGATCCGCTTGATATCTACGACCGCCAGGCCCCCTGCCCCCCCATCACCGTTGCTGTCCATCGATCAATCGCTCCGTCGTCCTATCAACTTGGCCAGGGCCACGGTCTGGCGATGCCAGTCGCGGATGGGCACGCTGGGCGTACCTCCATACGCTTTGCCGGATTCGAGATCGCGCATCACGCCCGTCTGGGCGGCGACCTGAACGCCATCTCCGATACGCACGTGGCCGGCGATTCCTGCCTGTCCGCCGACGACGACCATGTCGCCGAGCTTGGAACTGCCGGAGATGCCGACTTGCGCCACGATTACGCAACCCTGCCCGAGCTGCACGTTGTGACCGATCTGGACCAGATTGTCGATCATGCAGCCCGGCCCGATGATAGTATCAGGGCCAGCCCCCCGATCAATTGTGGCATTGGCACCGATCTCCACGTCGTCATGGATGATGACGCGGCCGAGCTGCGGCACTTTTTCATGTCCGGACCGGCTCATGGCGAAACCAAACCCGTCTTGGCCGATACGGACGCCGGGATAGATTCGGACGCGCTTGCCGATCAGACAATGGCTGAGGGAGGCACAGGCGCCGACGGTCGTGTCGTCGCCGAGAACCACGCCTTCACCGACGACGGCATTCGGGCCGATACGGCACCGTTCCCCGATTTCAGCGCGGGCAAGAACAACGGCCCCCGCCTCGACCACGCAGCCGTCACCAAGGGTGGCGGAAGGCTCGACAGACGCGGACGGATGGATGCCGGGCTCGGGCGCCTCGCCCGGATGAAACGCCTGCGCCACCCGCGCATAACCGGCATAGGGATTAGGCGTCTTGAGAAGCGCCATACCCGCCGGCGCCTGATCGGCATAGCGGGGATGAATGATACAGGCACCTGCCCGGCTCTCAGCGAACGTCTCTACATAAGCCTTGTTGTCCAGGAAGGTTACCGTCTCGGCATCGGCCGTGTGTAACGGCCCGACGTCCGAGAAGCGGCGGTCCCGGTCGGCGTCCGGATCGATCTCCGCCCCGGCAATATCAGCGATCTCGGCGAGCGTGAAAGGTCCGCGGACCGAATAGAAACGCGGGTCCGCCATCGGCGTTACTCGTCGTTCGATGCCGGCGGAGCCTCGAGGGAGATGCTCTTCACACGCTCGTTCAACCGCTTCAGGACCTCGTTGGAGATGGCGAAGCGATTGTTGACGACGATGGTCATGCTGCTGTCCACCACCATCGTCAGGCCACGCTCCTCGGCGATCTCGCGGACGATCTCGAAGACCTCCTTCAACACCTGCCGCTCGGCATTCCCGCGGATCTGAGAGAGTTCGCGATTCCGGGTCAGCACTTCGCGCTGAAGGGACTCGACCTGCTGCTGGAACTCGGTCTCGCGCTGCGTATAGACGTCCGGCGCCAGAATGGTCCGCTGGCGCCGCAGCTCGTCCTGCGCCTTGCGCAGTTCATCTTCGCGCCCGCTGATCTGGTCGCGATAGCCCTGTTCCTGAGAGCGTATCTTCTCGACCGCGGCCTGAAACGCCGTAGATCCACGCAGAATCGCCTGCACATCGACGACCGCGATAACCGCGGGCGGTAGTGGCCCACCTTCCTCGGCCTCTTGGGCGAAGGCCATTCCTTCCATGACGGTCAGCGACAGAACGGCCAAAGCGATCAGCCGTCGGATGCTCGCAACCATGTATACCCCTTAGAAGAACGTTCCGAAGGTGAAGGTGAAGTTCTCGGTCTCGTCGAAATCTTCCTTAAGAACGGCATATCCGAAGTCCAGGCGCAACGGCCCAAAGGGAGACGTCCACGACACGCCGGCGCCGACGGAGGCGCGGAGAGACCCGGTATCGATGATCGCCGGGTCGTTGTCGTCGATCTGCGTCACCGTACCGACGATGCCGAACAGCCGTCCCTTGATCCCGAGTTCGTTGGGCAGACCGATCGGGAACGCCAGTTCCATGGTGCCCTTGTACATCAAATTGCCGCCGAGCGAGTTGTCGACGCTGAGATCACGCGGTCCAAGGCCGGCGACGGCAAACCCACGGAAGGTCTGGCTGCCGAGGAAGAAGCGATCGGACGTCAGGATATCTTCGTCCTTGAGTCCGAAGATGTAGCCGGCTTCCGCCTGAACCGAGAACACCGTCTCGTCCCAGATCGGGAAGTATTTCGCCGCTTCCAGCTTGTTGCGGAGGTAGTGCACATCACCGCCGATGCCGGCGAAGTCCGTCTGGAAGCGAATGTAATGGCCCTTGCTGGGGTCGCGGCGATTGTCGAGCCGGTCGTAGAACAGGGACTGTCCGATGACCGATTCGAGCCGCTTGCCGTCTTCCTGGATGATGACCTTAGACGCCCCGACCAGGGCTTCGATTTCGACCTGCCGCAGGGTGTAGTTCCACGTCTGCGTAATGTTCTCCGTCACCGGGAAGCCCGAACGGAGCGTGAAACCAGTGGTGTTCCGGTTGAAACCGCTCTCCGGGAACTCGCGTTCGGAATTGAACACGTCGAATCCGGCCGAAAGGTCGCGATTGAGGAAATATGGCTCCGTAAAGCTGAGATCCAGGTCGAGTGTCCGCGACGACGCGGCCAGCCGCACGGACAAGTCCTGGCCACGCCCCAGCAAGTTCCTTTCACGAACGCCGACGCTGCCGATGACGCCATCGGTGGATGAGTAGCCGGCACCCAGGGTTACCTCACCGGTCGACTTCTCCGTCACGTCGACATTGATCACCGTCTGATCCGGCGCGCTTCCCGGATCATTGGTGATATTGACGTCGGAGAAGAAGTTCAGGTTGTTGATATCCTTCCGGGAACGCCTGATCTTCGCCGAATTGAAGGCGTCGCCTTCGACGAGAGCGACGTTGCGACGGATGACCCTATCGAGCGTGCGAACGTTGCCGCGGATATTGATCCGCTCGACGTAGACCCGGGGCCCTTCCTCGATCTGGTAGTCGACCGCGATGGTATGGGTTTCCGGATCGCGATCGAGCTTGGGCTTCACATCGACGAAAGCGTAGCCGAGGCTGCCGACCGCGTCGGTCAGCGCCTGAATCGTCGACTCCACCTCCTCGGCGTCATACCAGTCTTCCTCTTCGGTCAGAACGTCTTCACTGACCGCCTCGGGATCGAGCTCCGGCAGGCGGCTCTCGACGTTGATGTTTCCGAACCTGTAGCGCTCGCCTTCGTCGATCGTGAAGGTGATGTAGAAATCCGTCCGGTCCGGCGTCAATTCCGCCACCGCCGAGTTCACACGGAAGTCGGCATAGCCGTTCTTGAGATAAAACCGCCTCAACAGCTCCCGGTCGGCCGTCAGTCGATCGGGATCGTAGTTGTCGCTGGTCGACAGGATACGCCACCACCGGGTCTGCTTGGTCTGGATGGCTTCGCGGAGATCGGCATCCGAGAACGCGTGATTGCCAATGAAGACAATCTTGCGGACACCGGTGAGCGGGCCTTCGTTGATCTCGAACACAAGATCGACGCGGTTCTGGTCGAGGGAGATCACCTTGGGCTCGACCGTCGCCGCGAAGCGTCCGCTCCGACGATAGACTTCAAGCAAGCGGGCCGCATCCTGCTGGACCTTGGTCCGCGTATAGACCGTCCGCGGATGAAGCTGGACTTCCGCCTCCAGCGCATCGTCCTTGATGCGCTTGTTACCCTCGAACGCGAGGCGGTTGACGATCGGATTCTCCACCACCGAAACGACGAGCGCGTTTCCGTCCCGACCGATGCGGATATCGGCGAACAGGCCGGTGTCGTAGAGCGATTTGAGCGAATCGTTGATGCGCTCGGGATCGAAGCGATCGCCGGGCGCCACCCGCAAGTAGGACAGAATCGTGCTGTCCTCGATACGCTGATTCCCGACTACGCTGATCGCCTGGATACGATCCAGCTGTTGGGCGACGGCTGTTCCACCCGCCAGTGCGCCCCAAGCAAGAACCAGAGCAAGCGCCCAGGTCCTCAGCATTCCCAACGTCGACAAAGCCCCCGCCTCCCGCGATCAGAACGAGAGGCGCGAGAAGAACTCCAGCACGGACGGTCGGGTCAAGTCGTTGAAAGTCGCGAATCCCATGAGTCCGATCACCAGCAGAAGCCCTACCCTGAATCCGTATTCCTGGGCGCGCTGACCCAACGGACGGCCGCGCACCGCTTCAAAGGCGTAAAACAGAAGATGGCCGCCGTCCAGCATCGGAACCGGAAACAGGTTAATGAGCCCGAGACTGATCGATATGATGGCCATGAAGGTCAACAGCGGAGGGATCCCCTCCTGCACGACGGCACCGGACATCTGAGCGATCGCGATCGGGCCGGCGAGTTCCTTGGCGCTGCGGTTGCCGCCAATGATCTCTCCAAGTCCCTGGAAGGTCGCGACGATGATGCTCCCGGTATGATGAAGCCCTTCCCAAAGCGACTCGGCCGGGCCCAACCGCACGTATTCGCGGGCGCCGACACTGATCCCGAGCAGGCCGATGCGGTGGATGTTCCCGAGGGAGTCTTCGACCTCCGAGACCTTCGGCGTCACCGCGACGCTCATCTCCTGCCCATCCCGCAGGATCACGACGTCGAGCGGAACGCCGGGATTGCTCCGGACGATGGTCTGGATGTCCTCGAAGCGATCGATCGGCTGAGAATCGATCATCTCGATCCGATCGCCGGGCATCAGGCCGGCTTCCGCCGCGGCACTGTCCTCGAGAATCTCGCCGGCCACCGGTGGCGTGAAAGGCTGGCCGATGGTGGCGAACAACCCGGCGAAGATAACAACGGCGAAAACCAGGTTCGCCGCCGGACCGGCGAATACCACCGCAGCGCGCTGCCCCACCCGCTTATGATGGAAGGAAACCGCCTTCTCCTCAGGCGTCAGTTCCTTCGCCTGCAGCTCACTGTCCGGCGCGCTCGCCGCATTGGCGTCACCAAAGAACTTGACGTAACCGCCCAGCGGAATCGGGCTGACCCGCCAGCGCGTCCCGGCGCTGTCCGTCCAGCCGAACAACTCCTTCCCGAACCCGATCGAGAACACCTCGACCCGGACGCCGTTCCGCCGCGCGACCCAGTAATGGCCGAATTCATGAACGAACACCACGATCGTCAGCACGACGATAAAGGCGGCGACATAGGTGAGAGTGTCGATAAGCAAGGTTATGTTCCAGTCCGATCGAGTGTGCCGACCGTGGCAACCGTACCGGTCATGCTGGCAATAAGATCGCCTGCGACCCGTCGAGCCTGATCGTCCACATCATACACGTCGTCGAGTTGCCCTACCGGCGTGTGGGGCACCGCCGCGAGCGTCGCTTCGACGACCCGCGCAATGTCCAGGAATCCCAGTTTCTCCATAAGGAAGGATTGGACGGCCACCTCGTTTGCGGCATTGAGAATAGTAGGTGCCGACCCGCCGCTTTGCAAGGCTCGGCGAGCCAGAGCCAATGCCGGAAATCGTTCTTCGTCAGGGGGTTCGAACGTCAACTCGGACAAAGATGCGAAGTCGAGCCGGCTGACGGGAGCGTCGATCCGATCGGGCCAGCCCAAGGTGAAGGCGATCGGGGTCCGCATGTCCGGAGATCCGAGCTGAGCCAGGATCGACCCGTCGCAATAGGCCACCATGCTGTGAATCACCGACTGCGGGTGGACGACGACCTCGATGCGTTCCTCGCCTACGGGGAACAGGTAGGACGCCTCGATGATCTCCAGGCCCTTGTTCATCATCGTCGCCGAGTCGACCGAGATCTTGGCGCCCATGCTCCAGTTCGGGTGCGCGACTGCCTGGGCCGGACTCACGAACTCCATGTCGGCCTTCGCGAATGACCGGAACGGTCCCCCTGATGCCGTCAGGATGATCTTCTCGATCCTGTCCACACGGTCGAAATCGAAGACCTGAAAAATCGCGTTGTGCTCGGAATCGACAGGGAGAAGGGTTGCGCCGCTCTTGGCGACCTCCCGCATCAACAGCGATCCCGCGCAGACCAAGCATTCCTTGTTGGCGAAGGCGACTACACCGCCCTGCCGTACGGCGGCGATGGTCGGGGCAAGACCGGCGGCGCCGACGATCGCCGCCATGGTCCAGTCGGCTTGGAGAGAAGCCGCCGCGATGACCGCGTCCGCTCCTGCCGCAACCTCGACGCCGGATCCTGCCAGAGCGTCCCGCAAGGCACCGTAACCGTCGGGCTCCGCAATCACGGCCAGTTCCGGCTTCAGGCGCTTCGCCTGCTCCGCAAGAAGCTCGACGTTCTGCCGTGCGACCAGCGAAACGACCTTGTAGGCATCGGGACGACGTTCGATGAGATCGATGGTGCTCTTTCCGACTGAACCGGTGGACCCGAGGATGCACACCCTGCGAGCCGCGCCTCCGTCCGAATCCACTACCGCCATCCCAATACGCTCTCTCCGCCGAACAGGCTGAGCACCGCAAGTAGCGACGCTCCAGCCAGCAAACCGTCGACACGATCCAGGATACCGCCATGCCCCGGTATCAGCCCGCTCGTATCCTTAACACCCCGAGACCGCTTGAGTGCGGACTCGGCCAGATCGCCTCCTTGTGCGCCCAAAGCGACGAAAATCGCCACCAGGGCCGCAGACATGACGTCGGTCGCATCCATTCCGAGGGCGGTCGCGGCACCGACGCCTGTTCCCAGCGCCACGGCCCCAGCGAGACCGGCCCATGTCTTTTTCGGGCTGATCCGCGGAGCGAGCTTGGGACCGCCGATCATCCGGCCGAACAGGTATCCGCCGACATCGCTCGCCCAAACCACCAGCAGCAGCCAGATGATCAGACGCCCCCCGAAGGCGTCGACCTGCCGCAGCCAGATGAAAGCGATACAGGGCAGCGCTACATAGGCCAGCCCCACGCCCCACCAGTGACTGCCGCGCCCCAGGCGCACGCCGAAAAGGCAGAGAGAGGCCGCCCCGGCGAGCGCCGTCGCGATACCCCATCCGGCGAAGCCCTCGGCGGCGAGGAAGACTGCCGCCAATGTCGTGCCTAGAAGCAGCGCTCGCGGGGCCGACCGTTGGCCGGCGCGATCCCAGAGACGATCCCATTCCCAGGCCATGGCGAGGGCTGCGACCGCGACCAGGATCTTAAAGGCAATTCCACCCAGGAAAACCGCAGCGAGGGCCACGGGCGCCATAACGAGGGCGGACAGAATTCTCAGACGGAGTTCTCGTCGCGCCCCATCAACCAACTCGGCCACCATAGCGGCGCTCGCGGCGGTGAAACTCCTCGATCGCCGCTTCGAGATCTTCCCGTCCGAAGTCCGGCCAGAGGGTCGGGATGAAGACGAACTCGGCATACGCCGACTGCCATAACAGGAAGTTGCTGAGCCGCCTCTCGCCGCTGGTCCGAATGATCATGTCGGGATCCGGAATGCCGACCGTGGCGAGACTGTCTTCGATCGTCTCTTCGGAGATCTGCTCGGGATCGAGCCGGCCCCGCAGCGACTTCATGTGCGATGTGGCGTACGGCCGCAGTGATCTCTCGGCGCCCGCCGTAATTCAACGCCACCGTCATGTGAAGGCGGTCGTTATGGCGGGTCGTCTCCTCCGCTTCGACGATCAGCTTCTTGATGTCGTCGTCGAGACGATCACGCTCGCCGATCACATGGAGGCGGACACCGTTGCTGCTGAGCTCCCGCAGCTCACGCCGAAGATAGAGCCGGAGCAGGCTCATGAGGTCGCTGACCTCGTTGGCCGGCCGCTTCCAGTTCTCGGACGAGAACGCGTACAGAGTCAGATATTCGACGCCCAGTTCGACGCAACCGCGCACCGTCCGGCGAACGGCTTCGGCACCGCGCTGATGGCCCGCCACACGGGGCAGACCATGCCCCGCCGCCCAGCGGCCGTTCCCATCCATGATGATGGCGATATGTGCCGGCGGTTGAAGAGCTACGGTTTGAGGCGCGAGAGTCGTCATGCTGATGCCGGCAGAGGCGAGCGAACGCTCAGACCTGCATGATCTCCTTTTCCTTCGACGCCAGCATCTCGTCGATAACCGAGACATGGTCGTCGGTGATCGACTGGACCTTGTCGCCCATATTGCGATGCTCGTCCTGAGAGATCGTGCCGTCCTTCTCCATGCGTTTCAGCGCTTCCATGCCGTCGCGGCGCACGTTCCGGATCGAAACCTTCGCCTGCTCGCCATACTTGCCGGCCATTTTGGCCAGATCGCGGCGACGGTCCTCGGTCAGTTCGGGCACCGGGATCCGCAAGGTCTGTCCCTCGGCAAGCGGATTAAGGCCCAACCCGCTGTTGCGGATCGCTTTTTCCACCGCCTTGGTGAGGCCCTTGTCCCACACCTGCACCGAAAGCATCCGGGGCTCAGGCACGCTCACCGTCGCCACCTGATTGAGCGGCATATGGCTTCCATATGCCTCGACGGTGACGGGTTCGAGCAGCCCCGCCGACGCGCGTCCCGTCCTGAGCCCAGCCAGCTCGGTCTGGAGCACCTCGATCGCTCCGTCCATCCGCCGCTTGAGATCCTGAACGTCAAATTCCGACACGTCTCAATCCTCTTGGTCGATGATGGTGAAACGGCCATTGCCGGCGACGACTTCGGCGAACGCACCGGGATTGTGTATCGAAAACACCAAAATCGGAATCCGATTCTCCCGCGCCAACGCGATCGCCGACGCATCCATGACTTTGAGATCTTCCTTCAGCACCCGGGTATAGGAAAGCCGTTCGTACCGGACGGCATCGCTGACCCGATGGGGATCGGCCGAATAGACCCCGTCGACCTGCGTCGCTTTCAACAGGGCATCGCATCCCATCTCGGCCGCACGCAGCGCGGCAGCCGTATCCGTGGTGAAGTAGGGATTACCGGTTCCGGCAGCGAAGATGACCACCCGTCCCTTTTCCATATGCCGGACGGCGCGGCGCCGGATATAGGGCTCGCACACCGAAGCCATAGGAATCGCCGATTGAACGCGGGTTTGCAGACCCGCCTTCTCCAAGGCGCTCTGCAAAGCCAACGCGTTGATGACCGTGGCCAGCATTCCCATGCTGTCGGCCGTGGCCCGATCGATGCCGGAAGCTTCCGACCCGGCCACGCCGCGGAAGATATTTCCGCCGCCCACCACCATGCAGATCTCGACGCCCATATGATGGACGTCTCTGATCTCCTGCGCGATGCGTAGTATGGTCGCCGAGTCCTGACCATACTGCTGCGCCCCCATGAGAGCTTCTCCCGAAAGTTTCAGGAGAACGCGCCGATAGACGGCTTCCGCTGCCATGCCGGTACCCCCTTATCGGTGCCGCGAAGGTCCTTCCGGCGCGCATTCACGCCCGCCTGACTCCCCGATCACGCCGGCACCGGCGGCGGAACCATGGGGAACCTGCGTCGGCTCAGCCGCCCACCTGAGCCGCCACCTCGGCAGCGAAATCAGTCTCCTCCTTTTCGACACCTTCGCCAAGGACGAAGGAAACGAAGCCGGCGATCTTGACCGGCGCGCCGATATCGGCGGCGGCCTGCTCGACCACCTTGCCGACCTTGGTTTCGCCATCGATGACGAAGATCTGCTCGGTCAGCACGACCTCTTCGTAATACTTCCGCAGACGTCCCTCGACCATCTTCTCGATGATGTTGTCCGGCTTGCCCGACGCCCGGGCCTGATCGGAAAGGACGTCGCGCTCCCTCTGCAGGGCAGTCGGATCGATGTCGGCGGTCGTGACCGCCTCCGGCTTCGCCGCTGCGACATGCATCGCGATCTGCTTCCCAAGCGCCGAGAGCTTCTCAGCGTCGCCGGTCGACTCGAGCGCCACCAGCACGCCGATCTTGCCGAGGCCGGGAGTAACGGCGTTGTGGATGTATTGAGCGACCACACCCGTTCCGACCGACAGGCCGGCGGCGCGGCGGACCACCATGTTCTCGCCGATGCGACCGACGATTTCCGTCACCTGATCTGCGACGTTCTTGTCAACGCCGGGATACGGCGCCTTGAGGACACGATCCAGGTCGCCGCCCTCGGCCAGCGCCACGCCGGCAATGTCGCTCACCAGCTGCTGGAACTCGGGATTGCGGGCAACGAAGTCGGTCTCGGAGTTCACTTCGACCAGCGCCCCGCGTGCGCCGTCGACCGCAACGCCGACCAGCCCCTCGGCAGCCACCCGGCTCGCCTTTTTCGCGGCCGACGCCACACCCTTCTTGCGCAACCAGTCGACGGCTGCCTCGACGTCGCCGCCGGTCTCGGTCAGCGCCTTCTTGCAGTCCATCATGCCGGCGCCGGTCTTGTCTCGCAGCTCCTTGACCAAGGAGGCTGTGATCTCCGCCATGTTACTTACCCTCTCGCTCGGTCGCGGACGGTCCGGAAGGACCGTCCGGCGATTTCATATCAGCTGACGGCCGGCTGCTCCGGCCGCTCGGAAGCGGCGACGTCCTCGGCAACCTCAGCAGCAGCCTCTTCGTCCGACTTGGGCGCGTCGGTCTCGGGCGCCGCCTCGCCTTCGCCCAGATCCTCCGCCGGCGTCTCCTCGGCCATGCCGATGTCCTCGCCGCTCGCCGCCATCTCCGCCTGCAGACCATCGAGAACCGCGCCGGAAATCAGCTCGCAATAGAGCCGGATAGCGCGGGTCGCGTCGTCATTGGCCGGGATCGGATAGTCGATCAGCATCGGATCGCAGTTGCTGTCCACCGTCGCCACGACCGGGATGTTCAGCTTGCGCGCTTCCTTGACCGCGATGTCCTCCTTGTTCGTGTCGATGACGAACAGGGCATCTGGAAGGCCGCCCATCTCGCGAATGCCACCCATGGACAGATGAAGCTTCTCTCGCTCGCGGGTCAGGCTCAGCAGCTCCTTCTTGGTCAGGCCGATATTCTCCTGCGCCAGCTGCTCGTCGAGGTGACGGAGCCGGTTGATGGAGATCGACATCGTCTTCCAGTTGGTGAGCATGCCGCCCAGCCAGCGATGATTGACGAAATACTGGCCGCACCGGCTCGCGGACTCGGCGATCGGCTCCTGGGCCTGACGCTTGGTGCCCACGAACAGCACGCGACCGCCACCCCCGACCACGTCGCGGACGAACTCCAGCGCCTGGTACAGCATGGGGACGGTCTGTTGCAGATCGATGATATGGACCCCATTGCGGACGCCGAACAGGTACGGGTCCATCTTGGGGTTCCAACGACGGGTCTGGTGACCAAAGTGCACGCCCGCTTCCAGAAGCTGGCGCATGGTAAAGGTCGGCATCGCCATGATGCAGTCTCTCCTTTGTCCGGTTGAGCCGCCGCGGGACGAAGTTCGGAATGCCCGAACACCGGAGACGACGCCGAGGCTCACCCCCGCCGCCGCAATCCCGCGTGTGGTATTCGATTCGGATCGCTAGATAATCCCGCAGCCCGCCTTTGGCAAGGAGAAAGCCGCCCGCGCGCCGGAAGTCCGGGCATGACGGATGAGAGGTTTCGCGGGCGTTCTCCGGATACGCTCCCTCACCCTAACCGACTGCCGGACTCGCCGCGCCCGTTCCTCTATCGCAACTGCCCTTCGATGGCGATTCGGGCGCATGCCTCAGCATCGGAAAGCGCATGGTGATGATCCAGATCAATCCCCAGATGCGCACAGACCGCCGGCAGGCGGTTGGACGGCAGATGCCAGGTCCTTCGCGCGAGCTGCACCGTGCATCGGAAGTCGTAGCCGGGCGGATCGACCGCGACGGCCTTGCAGCAGGCATAAAGGACGCCCTTGTCGAACAACGCATTATGCGCAACCAGAAACTCGACCGAATCGAGCATGTCCCGCAGCCACGGCCACATCTCGGCGAAATCCGGGCTATCGCGGACGTCGTCCCAGGTGATGCCGTGGATATAGGTGAAGACGAAGTCTTCCCGCGGCGGGCGGATGAGCTGGTGATAACGCTCGACGATCCGGCCCTCCTCGACCATGACCACCCCGACGGCGCAGGCGCTGTCCCGGCCGTAATCGGCGGTTTCGAAATCGATGGCAGCGAAGGACGTCATGGTCGACGAAGGCCCGGCGTTCGCATGTTGCTCAAAGATCGTGGACGTCGACCACGCCCGGCACCGACTTCAGCGCCGCGCGCATTGCCGGTGACAGCGCGACATTGCCTTTGAGGGCGATCTCGACTTCGTCCCCCTCGGAAGTCGGCACGACGAGGTTCAGCCGCCCCCGGCCCGCACCTTCGCGTTCCACCACCCCCCTCAACCCCGGTATGGCCAACGACTCGCTGACGAAGATGCGGTAGCCGGACAGCTTGTGGGCAGCGACTTCATCGAGCGAACGGATACGGCCGGCCATCAGCCTGATGGAGTCCTCCTCGTCGCGGATGTCGACTTCGACCAGAAGAGGCACATTCGCGTCCAGAAGGTCGCGCGACTGGGCGAACACCTCGGAGAAGACGGTGATCTCGAACACGCCGCTGGGGTCGGACATCTGCACGAATGCATAGCGCCCGCGTTGCGATCGCCGCTCGCGCTTGGCGAGAACGATGCCAGCCAGTACCGGGCGCGGACCGGCGCGCGGACGTTCCCGCATCAGATCGGCGAACATGGTGACGCCGAGTTTCTTCAGGCTGGTCCCGTAGGCGTCCAGCGGATGCGCCGACAGATAGAAGCCGAGGGCATCGAGCTCGGCGTTGAGCTTGTCGATCATCGGCCATTCCTCGACCACCGGCAGCGGCGGTAAAGGGGCCGGATCGGCCGCGCCGGCGAACAGCATCTGCTGATTGCTGCCGCGCTCGTCGGCGCTGCGGTTGGCGTAGCGCAGGAGAACCTCGATCCCCTCCAAGACCTGCGCGCGGTTCGGATTCAATCCGTCGAAGGCACCCGCCCGTGTCAGCCCTTCCAGCATCCGCTTGTTGATGCTTCGCGGATCGACTCGCCCGGCGAAATCGAACAGATCCTTGAACGGGCCGTTCGCGGCGCGCTCGGCCACCACCAGTTCCATCGCCTTCTCGCCGACATTGCGGATCGCGGACAGCGCGTAGCGGATGGCGTCCGTGCCGTCGGCATCATGGTCGACCGTGAAGTCGACACCGGACCGGTTGATGTCGGGCGGCAGCAGCGGAATGCCCTGACGGTCGAGTTCCTGGCGGAAACCACTCAGCTTCTCGGTGTTGCCCTTATCCAGGGTCATCGAGGCCGCAAAGAATTCGACCGGGTGGTTCGCCTTCAGATAGGCGGTCTGGTACGCCACCATGGCGTAGGCGGCGGCATGGGATTTGTTGAAGCCGTAGCCGGC
>PBKC01000018.1 GCA_002721365.1 Rhodospirillaceae bacterium
GGCGCGCCGGCCGCTGGTCGCCTCCCGCGCGGCGATCCTGGCGGCGTTGCTGCCCGAGGACGCCGATCGCGAGAAGTTCCTGCACGTCATCGGCATCCACGGTGATCCGGTGCTTGCCAAGAAGAAGATCGATGCGGCGGTAAGAAGCGGAATCAGAGTTTCTGATCCATATGGATACGACCGAGCTTTCCAATACGTCCCATGCAATGCGGAGATTGAATGGCTGGCGGACGCCTGTCGCGCTTCGGGGGTCGTTGACCCCGCCGTCCTGGATCCCACGGCCGGGGGTGGAAGCATTCCATTTGAATCGACGCGTCTGAAACTCACCACCGTTGCAAATGATCTTAATCCAGTCGCTGCGTTGATAATGGAGGCCACAGTGCGATGGCCCGTCGCGCAAGGGCTGCCACTTCTCGACGAATTCCAGAAAGTCTGTAGTGCGTGGCGCGAGAGGGTCGAGCAACGGATCAGCAGTCTGTTCCCGGTGACGAACGACCCGAACTTGATCGAGACCACTTACCTCTGGGCGCGCACCTGTCATTGCCCGTATTGCGACGGGCTGGTGCCGTTGTCGCCGAACTGGCGGCTGGCGCCGGATGGGACGGGGGTGCGGTTGCTGCCGCATGTCGGTTCGGGACCGAACAGCGCAGGGCGGGTCTGCGAGTTCGAGATCGTCCGCGACACCGAGGCGCAGTCCGAGGGGACGGTGCAGCGGGGCGACGGCATCTGCCCCTTTCCCGACTGCGGGCGGGTGATCGAGGGCGACGAGATCAAGCGCCAGGCGCAGGCCGAGGGGTTGGGCGATCAGCTCTACGCCGTCGTCTACAAGCGCCGCGTGGTGACCGGGGGCAACGGCACGCGCCGGCGTGAGAAGTGGGAGCGCGGCTATCGCGCCCCCCGCCCAGAGGACGACGTCGCCGAATTCTGCCGCCGCTTCGTGGCAGAGAAGATGCCGGAATGGGAGGCCCTCGACCTCGTGCCGACGGAACGCGTGCCCGAGGAAATCAACGACGACCGGCCGATCCAGTACGGCATGCCGCTGTGGCGCGATTTCTTCTCGCCCCGCCAACTCATCGGTCATGTAACGGGTGTGCAGGTATTCCGTGAGCTTCTGGAAGAAGAAAAGGAAGTTGGCCTCACAGACGGTAAACGGGCGGCCTTCACCTACTTGGCGCTGACCCTCGACACGATCCTGAATTACAATTCCCGATTTGGGCGATGGGATAATACTACGTCACGCGTTCGATCCATTTTCGATCGTCACGACTATGCTTTTGTCGCGTCCTACGCCGAGATGGCTCCGCTGATCACAGGGGTCGGCTACGACTGGGCGATCGAGAAGACCGAGAAGTGTATCGCCGAGCTGATCGGGCTCACTCGCCCCGACATCGACGTCAAGGCGTGGAAGAAGGGGCGGTCGCAGCGCAGCCTGCTCGATGGCGGGACCGTCGTGCCGCCGCGGATCGAGATCTCCGCCAAGTCAGCCGATGCTCTCGACCATATCGGGCGCGGGAGCGTCGATCTCGTGGTCATGGACCCGCCCTATTACGACAACGTCATGTATGCGGAGCTGTCGGACTTCTTCTATGTCTGGCTGAAACGCACAGCGGGGCTGCTTCATCCGGCGCTGTTCACCCGGCCGCTCGCCGACAAGGAGAGCGAGGCGGTCGCCAATCCCGCCCGCTTCCGCGGCCGCAGGGGCGCCCGTGACCTCGCCTATCGCGACTATCGCGACCGCATGGCGGCGATCTTCGCCGAATCCCGCCGGGTGCTGAAGGCCGACGGCCTGATGGTGCTGATGTTCACCCACAAGGCGACGGGGGCATGGGACGCGCTGACGACCGGGCTGATGGAGGCCGGCTTCGTCGTCACCGCGAGCTGGCCGATCAACACAGAGGCCTCGGGAGCGCTCAATATCAGGGATCGATCGGCCGCCAACAGCACGGTTCTGCTGGTCTGCCGCCCGCGCCCCGAACCCGACGGCGGCGCCGAAGCGGTCTATTGGGAGGAGCTGGAACCCGAGGTGCGCAAGGCGGTGGCGGCGCGGGTGGCGGACTTCCAGGCCGCCGGCATCCGCGGCGTCGATCTCTATCTCTCCTGCTTCGGGCCGGCGCTGGAGGCGTTCTCGCGCCACTGGCCGGTCCGGCGCGGCTCGCCGCGACCGCCGCCTCCGGCGCGCCGCCGGGCGCAGAAGGAGCTGTTCGAGGAGGAATGGGACCCCTACGCTGCGACGCCTGAGGATGCGCTGTTCGCCGCCCGCGCCGAGGTCAAGCGCTGGCGTCTCGACCAGCTCAACAACGTCCAGCGCCAGGGGCGGCTCGACCCGCTGGCGGAATGGTTCGTGCTCGCCTGGGACGCGTTCGGGGCGCCGCGTTTTCCCTATGACGAAGCGCTGCGCTTGGCGCGGGTTGTCGGTATCGACGTCGACCACGACATCGTCGGGCGCGTCTGCGAGAAGGTGCAGAGCGATCTCGTCATGTGGGACAGCGGCCGGCGCGCCGCGAAGCAGGCACTTGGCCCCGCGGACGGGTCGGTATCCATGCTCGACGCCCTCCACCACGCCGCCCATGCCGGGCGCACCCGCGGACTCGCTGCGGCGCGCGACTTGGTGGAGCGGGCCGGCGTCGCGACCGAGCCCGCCTTTCTCGCAACGCTCGAAGCCATGCTGGAAGTGCTGCCGCCGTCGCCCGGCTTCGGCGGTCTCGACCCCGACAAGGCCGTGCGCCCGGCCGCCGACGATTTCGACGCCCTGGAGAACCTGCGGCGGCTGGCGTTCGGCGACAAGGTCGACCAGCCACAACAGCTGGATCTGTTGCAGCGGGAGCTGGAGGCGGCGACCGCATGACTCTCCTGACCGACCGCGAGTGGAAGGTCAAGTACACGCCCAATGACGGCGACCTCGTAAGGCAGTTCTGGATTCCGGCGCTCGCCTGCGGGGTCCGCTATCATCGCACCACCGGCTACTTCGCCGCGGCGGCGCTGGCCGTCGCCATGCGCGGGGTCGAGGGGCTGATCGTCAACGGCGGCACGATGCGCATGATCGTGGGATGCACCCTCGACGAGTCCGAGGTCGCGGCGATCACCCGAGGCGAAGGCTTGCGCGACGCCATCGGCAACGCCCTGCTGAAATCGCCATTCGACGTGCCCGACGAGGCCGCCGCCGACGCGCTGGAATTGCTCGCCTGGCTGATCGCCCGCCGCCATCTCGACGTCAAGGTCGCGGTTCCCTGCGACGCCGAGCGGCGCCCGGTCGGGGGGACGGTGATCTTCCACGAGAAGGGGGGCGTGATCGAGGACAAGGCCGGCGACCGCCTGTCCTTCACCGGCGGCATCAACGAGACTCTCCAGGGCTGGCGCGGCAACTGGGACAGCTTCCACGTCCACCGGAGTTGGACCGGCGAGGGCGCCCATGTCGAGGCCGAGGAGGAGACGTTCCAGCGGCTGTGGGCCGACCGCGACGGTCGCGCGCTGGTCGTCGATATCCCCGTCGCCGTCAAGGAGCGGCTGCTGACATTTCTGCCGCCGGACGACAGGCTGCCCGAACGTCTCCAGGGCCTCGACGAGTCGACGAAGCCGTTCGACCGTAAGGAGCGGCCAGCCGAGACCACTGCGGCTCCACAGCCACCGGAACCGCCCGCAACTGACCCGCGCCGTGTCGTCTGGAGCTTTCTCTGGAAAGCGGCGACGATGCCGGGCGGTGGCATGCGCGTCGGCGAGGCGACTGCGGCCGTCACGCCATGGCCGCACCAGATCCGCGCCTTCGAGCGAATGTACGAACCCTGGCCGCCGCGGCTGCTGATCGCCGACGAAGTCGGGCTCGGCAAGACCATCCAGGCGGGCCTGCTGCTTCGCCAAGCCTGGCTGGCGGGACGGACCCGGCGGGTCCTGGTCATGGCGCCGAAGGCGGTGCTGCGGCAGTGGCAGCTCGAACTCCGCGAGAAGTTCAATCTGGATTGGCCGATCTATGACGGGCAGCGCCTTTCGTGGCTGGAATCGGCCGCACGCGGCACCGCCGTCCGTGCGGTCGGCCGGGATGAATGGTACCAGGAGCCGGCGGTTCTCGTCTCCAGTCACCTGATGCGCCGGCGCGACCGGGCGCGGGAGCTTCTCGAACAGGCCGAGCCGTGGGACCTCGTCGTCCTCGACGAGGCGCATCATGCGCGTCGTCGCGGCGGGGGGATCGGCGTGAGCGACGACAGGCCGAACCAGCTCCTGCGCCTGATGCACGGGCTGCGCTACCGCACCGCCGGACTGGTGATGCTGACCGCAACGCCGATGCAGGTGAGCCCGATGGAGGTCTGGGATCTGCTGGATCTGCTCGGGCTGCCGTCGGCATGGACGGCGGACGCCTTCCTCGCCTTCTTCGACCGGGTGCGTAAGCCCGCCCCGGACGCTGCCGACCTCGCGGCCATGGCCGCCCTGTTTCGTGCGGTGGAGGCGCAGTACGGGCCGGTGAACGAGACCGACGCGGCCAGCCGCATAAACGGGGGATCACCCCTCGCGGCGCGGAAGGTGCTACGCGCGCTCCGGGATGACGCCTCGACGATTCGCCTGCGCCGCCTGAGTACGGAGGAGCGGCGCGGGGCGATCGCCATCATGCTTTCCAACACGCCAATTCGGCGGCTGGTGTCGCGCCATACGCGGGAGCTTCTGAGGCGCTATCACAAGGCGGGGCAGCTCGACACGCCGATAGCGGATCGCGTCGTGGAGGACCGGTTCGTCGACATGACCGAGGCCGAGCGCACCGTCTACGAGCGGGTCGAGGACTACATCTCGACCACCTACAATCGCGTCCCCGGCGAGCGGCGGTCGGCGGTCGGGTTCGTGATGACGATCTATCGGCGGCGGCTCGCGAGCAGCTTCCACGCCCTCGCCCGCACGCTGGAGAACCGCCTCGGCCGCATCCAGGGTGCGGCGGCAGCGCGAGACGACGCCGAGGAGGACCTGATCGACGCAGAACCCACCGGCGAGCCCGTCGATGCCGACGACGCAGATGCCCTGGAGCGCGAGGCGCTGGCGCTGGAGGAGCGCGGCGCCATCGCCGACCTGCTCGACGCTGCGCGCCGGCTGCCCGCCGACAGCAAGGCGGCGACGCTCTCGGATGCGCTCGAAGCGCTGCGTGCCGACGGATTTCCGCAGGTCATCGTCTTCACGCAGTTCGTCGATACCATGCGCTTCATCCGCGAGCATCTGCGCTCCGTCTACGGCGACCGCCTGATCTGCTTCTCGGGGCTGGGCGGCGAGAGAGTCAGCGGCGACGGCGGCTGGCAACCGATTTCGCGAGAGGATACCAAGCGGCTGTTCTTCGAGGGCCGTGCCGAGATCATGATCTGTACCGACGCCGCGGCCGAGGGCCTCAACTTCCAGTTCTGCGGCGCAATGGTGAACTACGACATGCCGTGGAACCCGATGCGGGTCGAGCAGCGGATCGGCCGCATCGATCGTCTGGGGCAGCGGTTCGAGCGCATCCGCATCGTCAATCTACACCTGAGCGATACCGTCGAGGCGGACATTTACCTGGCGCTGCGCACCCGGATCGGGCTGTTCGAGCGGTTCGTCGGCCGCTTGCAGCCGATCCTGTCGCAGCTTCCCCGGCGCATCCAGGAGGCGACGTTCCAGGGCGGCGAGGAGCGCGCGCATGCAAGGGATAAGGCGGTCGAAGGGATCGGCGCCGAGGCGGACGCGCTCGAGTCGGGCGGCTTCGACCTCGACGCGGTAACCGACGCCGAATTGGTTATCCCGGCCCGGCCTGCCCTGCTATATGACCTCGCCGATCTCGGCGCCCTGCTTCGCTGCCCCGACCTTCTGCCGCCGGGAACGGCTGTGCGGCCGATGGCGGGCGGCAAGGACATGGGCCTCCTCGCCCCCGGCATGGCGAAGGAAGTCCGCGTCACCACCGACCCGGCCTACTACGAGATGCACGCCGAAAGCGTCGAACTGTGGTCCCCCGGTTCGCCGACCTTTCCGCACCCGGATGAATTTCTGACCGAGGACGGGGTCGAACGCACGGCGTTCGCCGCCGCGGTCGGCGGTTCCGGGGTGTAGCCGGCGGATGAGCGATCTTGGCCGCGTCGGCGATTTGTTGGAGCAGGTCCGCGTTCTGGCGGCGGCGTATTACGAAGAAACGGGCAAGCCTCTCGGGGTCACCGGCGAGATGGGCGAGTACCTCGCCGCGAAGCATCTCGATTTGGAGCTCGCGGGGGCGCGCGAACCCGGCTACGACGCCATCGGCGCAAACGGACGGCGCATCCAGATCAAGGCGCGAGTCCTGCCGAGCGGAAAGCGGCTGACGGGACAGCGCCTCGGCGCCGTCACGCTCGACCACGCATGCGACAGCGTCCTCCTCGTCCTGATGAACGAGCGCTTCGAACCGGTGGCGATGCACGAAGCCGACAGCCCCGCCGTGGAAGCCGCGCTCTTGTCACCGGGCAGCAAGGCGAGGAACGTCCGCGGAGCATTGTCGATCCGCAAGTTCATGTCGATCGGTCGGCAGGTCTGGCCCCGCCGGGAATGAGGAAATGCTGTGCGCGACCGCGGAAACCCTGATAGCCGATGTGATCGGCGACGAGCGCGTCGACTCATCCGAGAGTTGCGGACAGTGCTTTGCGGTCCGCGGTTACGCTTGAACCAGCAGCTTTCAGGTTCCGCGGATCGTGATGCAACGGCCATAGGGCAAACTTGCAGCGGATTCGCGCTTTTGGGAGCCTGCTCGACACGGGTACCGGAAGGAGATCGGGCACCGTATCCGCCAGTGATAGTGCGAACGGCGGTGCGAGCCGCTGATCGCGTTGTCGCCGCATGAGCTACATCGGCGCACATTGGAGCGGCAGGCAGTCTCTCCTCGTCTCCACGGCGGTAAACATGGTGCTCGGTTACATCATCGTTCTGCTGATCGGCTTCGGCCTCTCCATAATTCTTCCTGACTGGATAACCGAGCACCCGGTCGTGACCATCATCGCTGCAATCGCGTTTCTGGCGTGGTTCCTCTGGGCGCTGGTCGGAACTGCACGTTGCGCCATTCGCGTTATTCGTACTCGTGAGAAGGCTATGTGGGAGCGAGTCGCCGGAAGCGTCGCTTTGCTCGGCGTCGTGGCTATCGCTACGATCACGGCAAGCGACGCGAGCCGGTTACTTGGCGGTTGATCCGACGTAATGCGCGCTTGCGGCACCTTCGGTTGGATTCGTCATCGTGCCTGCCGTGGGCGGGCGAGTATTGCGGAAAAGCGCCCCACCGTTCGCCATGCCGGCGAGATCAACTCGACTTGGGCAAGTGACCATCGAGGCGCCGATGCCTTCACGGCGCTGATTCCGTTTCGCCTTCGAACCACTCGATCTCGTTGTCGACAACGGCCGTTCCGTCGCGAGGCGAAACACCGAAACATCGGCTGTTTCCCGCGGCCTTCGAGCCGAGTCTACCCGAAACGCCTGCACCCGATGTGTCGCCTTCGATGCCCTCGAAATCCGCGGAATCATTAGGTTGTTTCGCTGTTTCGGCTCCGGAGGGGAGATAGCGGCTGAACGCGTCGGTGAACTGATCGATGTGATAACCCTTGAGGGTCCGGCAGCTCACCCGGATCTGCCGGGGTCCGATCTTGAACGGCTTAAGCAGCCGAGCGACCTGCGTCTGTGTGATCGGGTTTCCGGCCCGCCACTCGGGCCAGGGCCGGTCCAGCATCTCGCCCAGCGCGACGGCAAGGTCGGCGGAGGAAATGCGGTCGAGGCCGCGCTCGCGGAGCACTGTACGAATGTCCGCCAAGAGCATGACGCCGGCCGTTTCGCCGCGATCCGTGCCGGTCAACGCCTCGGCGGCGCGCCGGGCGCGGAGGGGCCAATCGCCGCCCGCCGTATCGGCGATGGCGAGTAGCGGGTGCCAATTGTCGGCGCGCCGACCGGCAAGTGTCGCCGGGATGTTCGGATCGGCGCCTCGCAGGCAGTCGAAGTGGTCGGAGGTCCACCGGGCCGCCTTGCGGATCAGCGGGTCGAGGTGACCGAGACGGCCTTCGCGAGCAGGTTCGACATGTTCGCCCGGTCCCATCCTGCGAAGCTCGATGTGGATCGAGCGCGACGCCAAGGTCGGATGCAGGTCTCCGATCGCTGCGATGGCCTTGGGGCTCCAGGTGCGGAATCGCCGTGGTTCATGATCGTCGCCCGTGGTGCGGATGACGAAGGCTGCGGCGCGACTGTGACCCGAATTCAGGACTCCGCGCAGCTCGTCTCTCTGGCCGAGGAACGTGTCGGCTTCGTCTATCAGGAGCGTGGGCTGCCACTTTTCGACAGCCCGGAACAACGCCGCAGCCGTGATGTTCGATCCGGGCAATGCCTTCGGCACCAGCGCTGCCAGCACCGTCAGGGCCGTCGTCTTGCCACACTCCGGCGTCGGCGAGGTTATGGACAGTATGGGTGAGATGCTGGAGGCGTCATGTGCGTGCGCATGGAGCACCCATAGGGCCAGGGCATCGGCGGCACCGGCAGGGAGGACGAGGTGCTTGCGGAACGTCGCCGCCATCGTCGTGAGTAGGTCTTCCCCGTCCACCAGCTTTGGCCATGGGACCACGTCTGGAAACAGCGTCTCCGTACCACCGTCCGACGGCGCATCGACGTCTCTCCGTCGAAGCCGTGCCACCTCGCGATCCAGAGTGGTGACACGGATCCCCAGCTTCGTCGCCTCGGCTTCTCTCCTCCGGTCGTACTCGACGGGCGACAGGCGGGCGAGGCTCTCTATCACACCAGCGTCCGATTCGGCGTCGGTCAATGCGTCCTGCGGCGGGTCTCCGTCGAGGGTATAGAGCCCCTCATCGTCGATGACGACGTCTGGCGAGATGGCCTGTTCGCTCATCATGCGGCCCTCCGCCGGACCGTGCCGATGCGGCCCGATCGCCGATCCTCCGCTGCTACCTGCCGCAGCGCCTCCCGGACATGCTGTGGCAATGGAGGGACGCCCACCCGTTCGGCGACAACGGCATGGGCGAGGTCGTCGAGATCGTCGAACAACTCCAGCCCGCCACCGTGGATCAGCGCTACCTGCTCGCCCGGCGACAGATGGTCGAGCGCGATTCGGATCGCGTCGGCGGCGACTACGGCAATCCCGTGCCATCGGACGCCGCTCATGCTTCACCGCCTCTGCGGAAGGCCAGTTCCGCAACGATCCGTGCGCGGGACGGAGTCAACCCGAACCGGCCGATCAATAGGAGAGATTGGCAGACGCGAGCTAGAGAAGTATCTTCAGCACTGTTCAGCCAGTCAGCTTGAACGTGAGTACCGACCCGGTTGCCGCCTGCCAGCGGCGCCGGGTCTCGTGCATAGAGGGCCATCGCGTCACGCCGCCTCCCCGTCTCGATCGGCCGTTTCGGCCAGACGAGTGAGCCAGGCGCGGAGTTCATCGGCCGGGACGACGGTCCTGCGGCCGACCTTGACCACGCGAAGTTGCCCGGCGGCGATCTGCTCGTATAGCGAGCTGCGCGACAGGCCGACCAACTCGGCGGCTTCCACGACTGAATAGGCGATGCGGTCCATAAGGGTCTCTCCGATCAATGTGGACGTGGAGACCCTTGCATACACGCCCAGAACTGCCCGGGGGATGGGACGCATCATTCGACCGCGAGAATGGTCCGTACCCTGGATGGCCCAGACTGCACCAAGCGCGTTGGACTCAGGGAAATTGGCGCAGAACCACCACCTTAGGCTACCGCTGTCCCACCCGGGCCGTGTCTCAGTTTGAAAATCCCGGCGTTTGACGCCCGGTTCCGATTCCGCGCTGCTGGCCCCACGCGGTAAGCATCATGGGGAGCTAAGAGTATGTACGACGATATGCGAACGCCTTTATGGAGGACGTTGCGGACCGCCTGGCGAACCGGGTGCAGCTCACCACCGATGGGCATTACGCCTACCTCCAGGCGGTCGAGGGCGCGTTCGGTGCCGACGTGGACTATGCCGCCCTGGTGAAGCAGTACGGCCCAGCCCCGGAAGCGCAGCGGCGCTACAGCCCGCCGGTCTGCGTCGGGGCGCGCAAGGATCGGATCGAGGGCAAGCCCGACCCGAAGCACCTCAGCACGTCCTATGTGGAGCGGCAGAACCTCAGCATGCGCATGCACATGCGGCGGTTCACGCGGTTGACTAACGCCTTCTCAAAGAAGGTCGAGAACCACCGCCATGCGTTAGCACTCTACTTTGTGTGGTACAACTTCTGCCGTATACATAAGACGCTGAAGGTCACGCCTGCGATGGCCGCCGGGCTGACGGATGCGGTTCACGATATGGAGTGGATCGTATCGCTGATCGACGAGCGAGCGCCCGAGGCGGGGCGGCGAGGGCCATACAAGCGGGGGCAAAAAGACTGACCCCCGGAGCATACCCCACGTTGGGGCAGAGGCCGACCGGGGGTGTACGGGGCATAAAGTACTCTCTGTTGGCCGAAAGGCAAGCGAACAGGTGGCGAACGAAAGCGGGTTGACCCGAACTGATCGAATGAACGACGCTCTCGCGAACGCGATTTCCAGGGAGCGGTTGCGAAAATACCTTTCTGCTCAGGGCGATGACCTCGATGCGGCGCTCGGTCTGTACGAGCAAAACATGCTGCTTTCAGAGGCCTTTTACATCCCGCTTTCATGCCTAGAGGTGTGCCTCCGCAACAAAACGCACGATCGCATGGTGGATATGTATGGCGCCGACTGGCTTACAAATGCTGCCGCCGCACCACTCAATGACTTCTCCCGCTCCCTGATCAACGAGGCTATCAAGGGCATTCACGGCCCGTTCAGCACCGGGAAGCTAATCGCCGAGCTTAAGTTTGGGTTCTGGGTCGGCTTGTTCGCGACACAATACGACGCGACGCTATGGCGCCGCGCCCTGTGCCGATGCTTCGGCGCGGGGTCACGCCGGACACGCGTGCATAGCCGATTGAACGCCATACGCCGTTTCCGGAATCGCGTCGCGCATCACGAACCGATTTTCCACCGTCCTGTCGCGCAGATGCATTGCGAGATCATCGAGGCAATAGGATGGATGTGCGTTGCTACCCGAGCATGGGCTGAGCACCATAGCCGTGTGCCCGACGTGCTCAATTCAAACTGAGACACTACCCCCACCCGTATCGGGTTAACGCGATTGTGCCTGCGCGAATGCGACTCCTCTCGCCGACAGATGTCAGACGTCGCCCTCCGGTCCCGGCCAAGGCGGAGTGGCAAGCGCCGCATCCTCTCGCTCGCGCAATGCCTTCTCCCTCTTCCGGACGGCACGCCAGCGCTTTGCCACCGCCTCCGGCCCCAGTGGCTGCCCGAGATAAGCGAGCGCCGCCATTGTGAAGCGGATGAACGGTCCATCGGGGGACCCTGTATCCCGGGGACGATGGTACGTTGGCCGCGTCCCGGTGACACGCTCATAGTGGCAGGCGATGTACCAGATCGCATCGTCGAGATCGTGGTCCGGCTCGCGCCGTGCTGCTTCGGTCCCTTTCGAGCGCCGTCGCCCCTTTTCGGAACGCTTGACTAGCTCGTTCTGGAGCGCCGCGGCCTGCTCAGCCCAGATGGCGAGCAGCACCACGCCCTCGATCGCCCGGTCGAGCTTCACATCTTCGTACCACTCGGTCGTCATCGGGCCTTCCGCCCCCGCGCGCAGATCGGGGACAAGTGACGGCTGGAGGTCGCTGTCGCGCCAGCCGCCGACCTCTTCCGCCATTGCGCGCGCGCGTCCCATAAGGCTCATCCGCAATTCGGTCGGGATGTGGTGGGAGACGGCGCCACTGGGGTCAGCAGCTTGCTCGGGGTCGGGTCGGCACTGATATCCGAGCGAATTGCATATGCGGTCCGCAGCCTTCGCGACCGCCACAAGGCGGCCCGCCACAATCGATGACGGCATCGTCTCGCGGCCGCCGAACGCTCGGTAACAGAATGCGACATCCTCGATCTCGCGGCGCAGAGCCCGTTCCTGGCCGGCGGCGAGAGGCCCGGGCAGGGCCTCCAGGATGCGGGCGAATGCCTCGTCCTTCTCACGCGGATGCTCGCCAGTGGCGGCCTCGAACAACTCGTTGATGGGGCTCTGGACGCTGTCAAATGGGGGCTCGTCGGCAGAACCGGCTGGACCAGAATTCTTGCCTCGCGTCACTACGTCCTCCTCCGGCCGCGGGCGGCGGCGATGCTCACCGCGCGTGCTCCTTGAGCGCGACGATGTTTTCGTCGGACCCGTCGAATCCGAATGCAGGCAGGTTCGCTCGGATCGTGTCGGCGACGTAGGACGGGCTGAGGTGCGCATAATGCCGCTCGGCCATGCGGCTGTCGCTGTGTCCCAGTTGGGCGGCGATCACCGCCATGGGCGTTCCCTTCATCGCCAGCACGGATGCATGGGTGTGGCGGAGGATATGGAAGCCGGCCGGAGGGTTGATCTTCGCAGCTTTGCACGCTTCACGAATCGGCCGAACCTGATGCGCCGTCGACCACGCCTCTCCGTCATCCCGCCGAAATATCAAGGCTTCAGACGGTTGTCCCGCAGTCACGCGCTCGAAGAACGCCCTGGCCTCGCTGGTAAGGACCACATGCCGAGATTTTCCGCTCTTGCTCATCGCAACGAACAGCGTACCGGCATCGGCGTCGAAATCGCGAGTCTGGAGGTGGATCAGTTCGCCATAGCGTGCCCCGGTGTGCAGCGCGCCTTGAACCAGATGGCGGAAGTTGCCCTGGCATGCATTGGCGAGGCGCCGGCATTCCTCCGCGGAGAGATACCGCACCCGCGCCGCCTCGACGTCCCGGAACGGCTTGGTCCGACGCCATGCATCGTCGCTATTGATCTTGCCCTCATGCCACGCATGGTTCAGCGCGGCCCGGACAATGGTGCGAAGGCGATTGGCCGTGGCCCGACGCCGACGCTTCGCCTCGGGGTCGGTCTCCGAGAAAGCGCGGTATTGTTGCTCTTTGCCGCGACGTGTCCGCATCCGCGGTGGCTGGCTCGCCACATCCTGATGCCACTCCCGCAGCTTCGCGGGCGTCAGGTCGGTGACGGCGATGTCGCCGAGGGCCGGGCGGATCATCGAATTGATGGCCGTCCGCGTGCTGTTGACTGACTTCCGGTTCTCCCCGAACCATTTCAAGTAGTCGTCGAGCGCATCGCCGACCGTGTATGGGGGCAGAGCTTCCCGCTCTTTCTCTGGCGGCCGGGCCATCTCCTCGCACCAGCGCTGCGCCGCCTTCTGCGCTTGGGAGTAGGTGAGGACGTGCTCGCCATCGGCTTCCAGCTCGTCGTCGGCCTTGCCGAGCGCTTTGGTGACATACGTCCGGTCCGGGTGTCGGAATCGAGCGATCCAACTGCCGCCGTCCTTCCCCTTCCGATAGCCGATGTGAGCGCCGCGATCGATGGCGCGCCAGTGGACCGTCTTGCCGAGAGGGATCTTCGAGCGCGCGTTCGGCGTCGTGATCTTCGCTTCGTTGACCGTCCTGCCCATCGCCCGCTCCTGCGCGTCTCTACTATTTCTCTACTATATGGTCAGGGACGATGGGCGACAACAGCGGACGAAGGTGGATATACCATTGAGATTATATGGGAGTTTGAGTGTCCGCCGATGTCCTTGAACGGCCGTGTTGAAGCCCTCTCACGGCGAAAACGGGGGTTCGAGTCCCCCTGGGGACGCCATATTGCGGCCGGCAGATCTGCCTCGAACGTGGCCGCCTGAGCTTTTCAGCTCCCTCCTCTGGATTTTTTTGATGTGGCCGGTTCGCCTGCGTGCGGCTCAGCGTCGTCGTGCGGCCATTCCAGCTTGCCGCCGCTATAGGCATAGGCCGTTGTCGGATTTTTTTACAAGCGCACTTTCAAGCGCAACCTAATTTATTGTTAATAAATGGGAAATTCATAAGGCACGAAAATTGCTTTCTATATGCCCTGTGACATATGAGCACCGCAAGATCAATGATGAGGAGGTGCAGGCAGTGAAACGTCTGACATCGTTTGAAATGGGGGCGAAAGGTACGGCGATTGCTGCCGGACTGATCGCATTGGGCGCTGCGACGAACGCGGTTGCCGCACCGATTGGCATATCGAGCGACTTCATTCTGACGCAGGTGAGCGACGACGGTACGCTGGGCAACGGGTCGAGCTTCCCCGGCCTTCAGCACGACCCTGCCGGCACCGGGACTTTCAATTCCAACCAGGACTACCTGCAGCCGGGCACGCCGTTCGAAGGATTCGGTTTCCAGTCGGTGGAGACCGGCGAGATCGGCAACCGTAACTCCGAGTCGGGCGGTTCGGTGGGCGGCGACGACGACTTCGCCCAGGACTTCATTACCGACCTCAGCGGCGGATCCTTCGACAACCATGTTCGCTGGGGCGGCACGTCCGCTGATGGATTCGTCACGATCGTCCATGACTTCTTCTTCAATGACGACGACGAGCTGATCAACATCGAGACCAGGATCACGGCGAACGTTGCCCTGACGGACGCGTCATTTTCGCGGGCGATCGATCCCGACCCCGATAACTTCTCCGGCGGTACCGCTTCGACGATCAACTTCCGCGGTCTCGACCTGAACTCGGACAGCGATTTCGACGATGCCGGCGAAGTCGCCGCCAATAGCTTCGTCGGCTCGGAGGGTGCCATCAACGGTGCCGCACTGGCGCTGTTCTCGGACGACCCGCTTCTTCACAACACCGGCATCGTCGACACATGCTGCTCGATTATCGATCCCGACCGCTACCTCTCGGGCGGCGACTTCCCGTCCAGCACCGGTGACGACGGCATCGGCATCGCCTTCGTCATCGGCGACATGGCGGCAGGTCAGTCGGTGACGATCAACTATGCCTACGTCCTTGGCGACACCGTGGCGACCGTCGACCTTCCCGACCCGGTGGGCGTGCCCGAACCGGCTTCTCTGGCCGTCTTCGGCCTCGGGCTGGCGGGGCTCGCGGCGGTACGGCGGCGGAGCCGCAGCGCCTGATCTACCTCTAGATCCGCGTGAACCGGAACGGCGGCCTCATCGGCCGCCGTTTCCATTTTCGAGGTACCCACAATCACACCGCCCATGTCTCGCAACCGGGCTTCGGGAGCGATTGTTTCCCCTTTGCCGGGTTGTGGCCGTAGAGCCGCGCCGGGGGATCCCAAAGCAAGTGAGAGGCATAGCGAGATGAGCAGTTCCAATAGGGTTGGCATTGGACTGGGGGGCGCAGTTCTGACTGCGGGCCTCTGCGTATTCGGTCTTTCCACCACCGCGACAGCCGCGCCGATCGGCATGTCGAGCGCTTTCATCCTGACCCAAGTGAGCGACGACGGCACGCTGGGCAACGAGTCGACCTTTCCCGGTCTTCAGCATGATCCGGCCGGAACCAGCACCTTCAACGAGAATCAGGACTACCTGCAGCCGGGTGTTCCGTTCGAAGGCTTTGGTTTCCGGTCGACCGAGACAGGGCTGATGGGGAACCGCAACTCCTCGGGTGACGACTTTCTCCAGGATTTCATCACCGATCTGAGCGGCGGGGCATTCGACAACCACGTTCAGTGGGGTGGCACTTCGTTCGACGGCGCAGTCACCATCGTCCACGACTTCTTCTTCAACAATGACGATGAACTGATCAATATCGAGACCAACATCACCGCCAATGTCGATTTGACCGACGCCTCCTTCGCGCGGGCGATCGACCCCGATCCCGACAACTTTTCCGGCGGAACCGCCGAGACGATCAACTTCCGCGGTCTCGACCTGAACACGGACGGTGATCTGGATGATCCCGGCGAAATCGCCGAGAACAGCTTCGTGGGCTCGGAGGGCGCCATCAACGGTGCCGCGCTGGCGCTGTTCTCCGACGATCCCCTCCTTCACAACACCGGTATCGTCACCGAATGCTGCACGGTCATCGATCCCGACCGCTATCTCTCGGGGGGCGATTTCCCGTCCAGCACCGGCGACAACGGCATTGGTATCGCCTTCCTCATAGGTGATCTGGCCGCGGGCCAGTCGGTGACGATCAATTACGCCTATGTCCTCGGCGACACCGTGGCGACTGTCGATCTGCCCGATCCGGTGGGTGTGCCCGAGCCGGCTTCGCTGGCTGTCTTCGGCCTCGGATTGGCGGGCCTGGGGGTCATGCGTCGGCGCGGCCGCGCGGCTTGAACGACCCGAAGCGCGATGACCGGACGGCGGCCTCAGGGCCGCCGTCAGCGCTTTGGAGTACCACGTATGAACCGCTTCAAGGCAAGCAACCCGCCTTGGCCGGGATATATTTTAGATATATGCCAAATGGCGGCCATGCAGCGGGCCGGGGGATCCCAAGTTCAAGAGGAAAAGCGAGATGAGCAGTCCCAATTCTCTTGGCAGTGGTCTGGGAAGCGCAGTTCTTGCCACGGGCCTATGCTTGTTCGGTTTGTCGTCGTATGCGACCGCTGCGCCGATCAGCATGTCGAGCGCGTTCATCCTCACTCAGGTTAGCGACGACGGGACGCTGGGCAACGGGTCGGTCTTCCCCGGACTTCAGCACGATCCTGCCGGAACCGGCAGCTTCAACGAGAATCAGGACTATCTGCAGCCGGGGACGCCGTTCGAGGGGTTCGGCTTCCGTTCGGCCGAGACCGGCGAGATCGGAAACCGCAACTCCGATGCGGCTGGTTCGGTCGGTGGGGACGACGACTTTATCCAGGATTTCCTGACCGACCTGAGCGGCGGAACGTTCGACAATCACGTCCGGTGGGGCGGCACATCGGCGGATGGCTTCGTCACCATCGTTCACGACTTCTTCTTCAACAATGACGATGAGCTGATCAATATCGAGACCAGCATCACCGCGAACGTCGACCTGGCGGATGCATCGTTTGCCCGGGCGATCGATCCGGATCCGGACAATTTCCCGTCCGGCGGAACGGCCGAGACGATCAACTTCCGCGGTCTCGACCTGAATACGGACGGTGACCTCGATGATCCCGGCGAAATCGCCGAGAACAGCTTCGTGGGCTCGGAAGGCGCCATCAATGGCGCAGCGTTGGCGCTGTTCTCCGACGATCCGCTTCTTCATAACACCGGCATCGTCACCGAATGCTGCACGGTCATCGATCCCGACCGCTATCTCTCGGGGGGCGATTTCCCGTCCAGCACCGGCGACAACGGCATCGGCATCGCCTTCTTCATGGGTGATCTTACCGCCGGTCAGACGGTGACGATCAACTACGCTTACGTCCTCGGCGATACCGTGGTGACGGTCGACCTGCCCGACGATCCGACCGACGTTCCGGAGCCGGCATCCCTCGTCATATTCGGCCTGGGCCTCGCCGGTCTGGTCGCCGGCCGGCGGCGTTTCCTCGTCCGCTGATACGACCGACCGGTTCTCGCGGACCAAGGCGGCGATCCTCCGGGATCGCCGCTTTTTTCATGGGGCCCCCGCAGCGAGAGCGGAGCCCCTAGCGGTTGCGTTTCCAGGCCTTCGACGCAATCCTGGATGGGCCCAGCTGGAGCCATTTCCGATGCGACTGACGGCCACCTCGATCGCGCTGACCGTACTGGTCTTCTCCGCGCCGGCCCATGCGGGCCACCTGGAAGGTCTTTCGGCCTATGTCGTCGGCGACTACGAGTCGGCTCTCGGGGAATGGCGGCCGGCTGCGGAAGGCGGCGATCCCCGCGCTGCTTTCAATGTCGGTCTGATGTATGAGCTGGGACAGGGTGTGGGGCAGGATCTTGCCGAAGCCGAGTCCTGGTATCGGCGTGCGGCCGAAGCCGGGTATCTGCCGGCTCAGCTGGTGCTTGCAAAACTGCTCGAATCCGAGGAGCGCGAGTCTCAGGACCCGGCGCAGGCGGTCACTTGGTACCTGGCCGCTGCCGAGCAGGGCCTGCCCAAGGCGCAGATCGCGCTGGCGTGGCATTTTCGGGACGGCCTCGGCGTGCCTCAGGATCAGGCCGCGGCGATCGACTGGTACCGGCGTGCGGCCGAGCAGAGCCATCCGGAGGCGCAGTTCCAGCTCGGCGTCATGCTGGAGAATGGAGAAGGCGTGCCCGCCGATCCGGCCGAGGCGATGAAGTGGTACTCGGCCGCCGCTGCGGGCGGCCACACCGTGGCGGCGCTGAATGTCGGTGTCTTCTATGAGAATGGGACGGCCGTTCCGCAGGACTATGCCGAGGCGATGAAGTGGTTTCGCATGGCGGCGGACCGGGATTTGCCGATCGGCGAGTTCTATGTCGGCCTGATGTACGATAAGGGCCAGGGCGTCGCGCCCGATCTGGACACGGCGATCGGATGGTACCGGCGCGCCGCGCTCCAGAATCTTCCCGAGGCACAGCATGCGCTGGGCCTCCTTTACGAGAATGGGCGGGGCGTAGCGAGCGATCACGGGACGGCGGCCCATTGGTTTCGGCGCGCCGCCGAGCAGGGACTTGCCAGATCGCAGTTCCGGCTCGGCATGCTGTATGCCAGCGGCCAGGGGGTGGCGCAGGATCTCGGGACCGCCGAGGCGTGGTACCGCAGGGCGGCGGAACAGGGCCATGCCGAGGCCGAGACCAATCTCGGCGCGTTGTATGCAGAAGGCCAAGTCGGTCCCCAGGATTGGGGGCGGGCGGAACTCTGGTACACGCGTGCCGCCGGGCAGGGAATAGCGCTCGCCCAATACAATCTGGGGACGATGTACCGCCTGGGGACCGGGGTGGAGCGTGATCCCGCCACGGCGGTGAAGTGGCTTCGCGAAGCGGCCGACCAGGACTTCGTGGCGGCGCAGATCGACCTCGGGCTGATGTTTCAGAACGGCGACGGCGTGCCCCGAGACGGGGCGGAAGCGGCGAAATGGTATCGCCGCGCCGCCGAGACCGGCGATCCTCGGGCCGAGTACAATCTCGGCCTTCTCTATTCTGACGGGGTGGGCGTGCCTCAGGACGACGCGGCGGCGGTTCGCTGGTACCGGCTTGCTGCCGATAAGGGCTACGGACCTGCCGCTTTCAGCCTCGGCCTCATGCATTTCTACGGGCGGGGCGTGCCGGCCGACCTCGCCGCCGCGGCCGACCTGTTCCGCGTCGCGGCTGAAGGGGGACATATCGACGCCCAGTACAATCTCGGCGTCATGTACCAGGCGGGCCGCGGTGTCCCGCAGGACTTCGCCGCCGCCGTCGACTGGTACCGCCGGGCGGCCGAGGCCGGATACGCCCCTGCCCAGCACAATCTCGGCGTCATGTACGCGACCGGCCGGGGGATTGAGCGCAACGACGTCGAGGCCTACAAATGGTTCGCGCTGGCGGCGGCGGGCGGCAACGAGACGTCGCAGCGTGCCGTCCGGAATGCGGTCGCCATGCTGACGTCCGCACAGATCGCCGAAGGCGACCGACTCGTCGACGAATGGACGGCCGTTCATGAGGAATAGTCTCGGTCGGTGGAGTAACCGACCGTTGGCCGGCCATCGCCGAGCCTTCGGTGGGGCCGCCAATCACCAGCCAGGAGATGTTGACCCGTCCGGGGCCCGATTTATCCCGCGCTCTCCCCGGCCGACCATGCATCTGCGGACAATACCTTCCAGGGCCCATGAGCCGGTGCCCTGTGCCTCGATTGGATGGGAACGATGAAGTCGACTAAGCCGCTCAGCACGGCCCAGAAAGAACTCTACGAGAGCATCCACGACGACTATGAAGCCCACTACTTCGATGAGACTTCATTGGAATTTCGGGCGAAATTCATCTACGATGAATTGTTTCGCGGTGTTGACCTGAACGGCAAGGTTGTGGCGGACTTGGCGAGCGGTAGCGGCTTCAACTCGCTAGCTCTGCTGGAGCGTTTTCCCGGTGCCGAGGTCGTTGGTTTCGACATATCCGCGCATGCCTGCCGTCGCTATAAGGAGCTCGTGGGCGGCGAATCCTTCTGCGTCGATCTCACGCGCGGGGAACCACTCGATCTCCGGGTGGACGCCGCGATGATCATCGGAGGCCTGCATCATTGCGTTGCCGACATCGAGGGCACCTTGAAGACGGTGGCATCGATGGTCCGGCCGGGGGGTGTGCTGCTGATGTACGAGCCGAATTCGCGGTATTTCCTCGAAGGGGCGCGAAAGCTCTGGTACCGGCTTGACAGGTATTTCGATGCGGATACCGAGCACGCACTGGACCACACGGAACTGGCAAAGGCCGCGGCGCAATGGTTCACGCCCATGAGGTGCGCCTATGGCGGCGGCCCAGCCTACTTCCTGATCTATAACAGCTTGATATTTAGGGTGCCGAAGTCGATCAAGCCCAGGATTAAGACTTTTATGTTCGGCCTGGAGCAACTGTACGACCGCATACCGTCGCCGTTCTTCTATCCATACTTCATCGCGCAATGGCGGCGGATCTGACACCGTTCGGGTATGAGTAGAGCGAGTTCATGGCGGGTCGGCGTCGGTTACGCCGTTTCCGTGCTGTGCATTGTCGGCCTGAGCTTCCAGGTCGACTTCCGGGACGTGTGGCGCGAGTTGGGCACGGTCGACGTACCCGCCGTGATGGGCGCGATGGCGCTGACTGCCGGCTGTTATGTTTGCTTCGGCCTACGCTGGCGTCTGCTGCTGGACTGTGCAGGAAGGCTCTCGAATTTCCAGACGTTCGCCTATCTCGTCTACGGGCTGATGCTCAATGCGGTGCTGCCGCTCCGCAGCGGCGACGTGTTGCGCGCTTTCCTCGCCGGGCGCGCTTGCCGCGGCGGCACGATGGGGGCGGTGGCCAGCATCGTCGTCGAGCGCATGGCCGACGTCATGACGATGCTCGCGGTGGCGCTCGGCCTCTGGGCGTTTGGCGACATTCCTGCGCTCGTCAGGCAGCCGCTGGCCTATGTGGCCGTCGTGGTCTTTCTCGGTGCATTGGTGCTGGTCGCCGTCGCCCGGTACGGCAACGATGCCCTCGACGCCCTGCATGGCGGCGAGGCGCCGGGGCGTCGGCGGTTGTGGTCGGCGGTGGTGACCCGGCTGCACATCTTTACGCGCGCATTAGTCCTTGTCAATGCGAACGGCCGCCTCGATCTTCGCCGCTACGCCGGGACCATTGCGTTGGGCCTTCTGGGATGGACGTCCTTCGCCGCTGCGACGATCGCCGTCGTCTCGGCATTCGATATTGCCGCTCCGGTCTCGGTCGGTCTGCTGCTGGTGGTCGTCACCAACCTCGGTGCAGCTGTGCCTTCCTCGCCTGGGGCGATCGGGGTCTATCACGCGATCGGGACCGCGGTGCTCTCGGCGATCGGCCTGGACCGGGACCTAGCGCTTTCGGTCACGACGGTCAGCCATGCGGTGACAGTGCTGGTTCAGGTGGGGCTGGGATCGGCAGCGCTGGCGATCCTTCCGGTCGCCGACCGTAGGGGCACCGCTGCAGCTAACGATATTTCCCAGGAAGGCAGCCTGCCCTCGACATGACCAAGAACACGCTCATCAGCGTCGTCCTCCCGGCTCACAATGAGGAACCGAACGTGCAGCCGATGTATGACGCCGTCACTGCCGCGCTGCGGTCGACCGGCTGTGACTTCGAGATCCTGTTCGTCGACGACGGGTCGACCGATGGAACGACCGACCGCATTTGCCGGCTCGTCTCAGAGAAGCCCAACGTCCGTCTACTGACTTTCACCAGAAATTTCGGCCATCAGGCCGCGCTTCTGGCTGGTTTAAGCGTGGCCCGCGGCGCCGCGGTGATAACGATGGACAGCGACCTGCAGCACCCGCCCGAGCAGTTGCCGCGCATGGTGGCGCATTGGCGGGCGGGCAGCCCCATCGTCCAGATGGTCCGGCGGCAGTCGGCGGAGGTAACGCGGTTCAAGCGACTGTCGTCGCGTGTCTTCTACCACGTCATCAATCTGCTGAGCGAAATCCGCGTCCCCCACGACGTCGCGGACTTTCAGTTGCTCGACCGCCAAGTGGTTCAGGACCTCTTGAAGATCCGCGACAGTCGTCTGTTCTTGCGCGGCCGGATCGCCTGGCTGGGGTATCCCGGCACTTTCATGGAGTACGAGGCCCCGCCTCGGAGCGCTGGCGTCGCCAGCTACAGCATCCTCCGGAGCGCTTCGCTGGCTCTCAGTGCCGTTACCGCCCTCTCCAGCAAGCCGCTGCGCTGGGCCTTCTATCTCGGCCTTGTGGTAGGCATCGTATGCTTCATCTACATATCCTACGTTCTTCTGCTGTTCTTGTCTGGCCGGCCTCTGGAACCAGGATGGGCGTCAGTGATCATCACCGTTCTATTCCTCGGGGCGATCCAACTTGTGACCTTGGGCATATTCGGCGAATACCTGTCCAACGTCCTGGCAGGTAGCCGAAACCTGCCTCCATATATCGTCGGCTCCGATACCGGTGCTCCTGACGAGAACTCCGATTAGAATAAAGATATAGAATCATGATATAGGAAATTTTTAAGAACAGGATTATGGATAATTCATTGCGCACAAACTTTGATGGCCCATCGCGGTCATGCAGGGCAGATTTCCCCTATCTAATTTTTTTTATTGTATCATTCCTTCTAACGCATGGAATCTTCTTTTTTTTGGGGCAGAAGCCATTTTTGGCTTATGGGGATATCCGCCCATATTACACTCCCGTTCTGTGGCAGTTTTTCCACTACGACTTTGCCAATATCCCACTGTGGGTGCCTACGTTTGGACTAGGATACCCCATGGCCAGCGATCCAAGTTCCGGGATTTTCTATTGGCCGACTCATATACTCAAGATTCTAAGTGAATTTTTACCAATATCTCAAAATATCATCCAATTCTATATCTACAGCATGCTGCCGCTGGGCGGTATTGGTATGTTCTATCTTTGCCGGGAGGTTAGGGCAGAGCGACTGGTTGCGGCGCTGGCGGCCCTGATATGGATGTACGTACCTCTGTCATTTCGAATCCACCAGTTTTTCTGGCCAATGTTTCTGTTCCCAATCATTCCATTCTTTATGATCGCGGCGATAAAGCATTTTCGCTGCCCGACATGGGGGACGGTGGTTTCGAGTTTTGTTTTATCGGTATTGCTTTTTACCTTGCCACACCCACAGTATCGTCTGTACGCATCCTATTTGTGCGTATCCCTGGTGGGCTGCCTCTTCGCGGGAAAACTCCACCAGCAGGTTCGGACGAAGGCGGATCGGCGTGCGTTCGGTCGCGCCGCCGGGCTGGCATCGTTTCCATTCGTTGCAGCGGCTCTCGTCGTGGCCCCCTATGTTCAGAGCGAGATCATCTTTCTATCGCATACGCCGCGGATGCAGGATGCTCTAGTAGGCGCCATGATCGCTGACGCTGGCGACTGGCTGGTACGGTTCAATAGCTTCATGCGCGAAGCGGGTTACGACTCGTTTCCGGCCCATTTGTTCCTGCCGATGACGGCCCTTGGCGTGCTGCCCGTTGTCGTCCTAGCGGGGGCGGTGATCAGCTACCCGAAAATGCTGGGGAACTGGCTGTTCGCATTTTTCTTCGGCTGGGCCTTCTTCTCCTACCTGGTATTCTTCGGTCCGCCCGAGACGCTGACGCCCGCATGGGCGGCTTTCGAGTTCGGTCCGGGTCTGGTGAACACCCGGATAATCTCACGGCTTCTCCTGGTGACTGTTTTTTCTGCGGCCGTCGCCATGGCCCTGGCACTGACGATTCTTGAGAAGAAACGACTTTGGCGCTGGCTAGCGGTCAGCCTCTCCCTCGGATACGTCGTCTCCCTCTGGGTGCATATCCAGGTGGCCGGAGCCAGTGATTTGAGGGAAACATACGAAGAGGGTACTGCTCGCTATTTTCGGATGCCGGGCTTCCAATGGCTCTATGACCTCGATCTGCAGGTGGCGCTGATACCGATCTGGATCGCGGTCGCCGTCCTCGTCGTCTGCGTATGGGCCAGGACGAACCGCTCGCCGTGGATGGTCGCGGCTGTGCTCGTCCTGGTGTCGCTGGAGGGGCTTTCCCATGGCTACAGCGCCTACATCAGAAACAGCGCCGGCGCTTGGCAAGTTCATTTGGACGGCCTGTCAGCCGAGGGTGACCCGAGCGAAATCCGCCTCTGGGAACAGAGGAGCAATCAGTATGGTGTGAACTGGAGTTCCGTTTTTCCTTTGCGCGGCGGAGTTTACGGCTCGGTCACAGAGGCCGCCGACCGGCAATCCGTACGCGACTTGGCGTATGGGTTGGAGGATTCGATCGCCTTCTATTATCAAAACTGGAATACGCCGCTAGGCATTCTGTTGAATTCAGAGAATTTACCGCATGGGTTCCTCCCCAGGGCTTATGTCGCCGCCAACCATTGCCGTCTGAACGGTGAACCGGGCGCCTTCTGGACGCAGGAGTCGCAGCGATTCTTCAGCGACCTTGACACGGTTTGGAGTAGTTCCGGGCGACCCTGCCGCACCGCGCATTCGGACGATCATGACGGCCAAGGGGCGATCCAGGCCGTCCTCGATCGGCTGGAACGATCCGCACATATCGTTTCCGCCAGCAATAACTACTTGAAAGTCGTCGTCGACAGCGAAAGCGCGGACTCCGTGCTTCAGATCAACGCCGCTTACTATCCGGCCTGGGAAGCCTATGTGGACGGCGAGCGAGCGGAAGTCGTCCAAACCTTCGGAGCCTTCCAGGGTATCGCCGTCGGCCAGGGGCGCCATACGGTCGAGATGCATTATCGGCCCTACGGGTTGCTGCTCTACCCGTTCCTGCTCGGCGCCAGTTTGCTCGTCTTTGGGATCGTCGGCATCCGCAGGCGGCGGCTCATCTCCGGCGGTATCGTCCTCGTGACCGGCGCCTACATCGTGTGGTTCGGCGGCATGAGCGTGGTCAGCACGAGCGAAATGGGAGCCAGTGCGCCTGCCGGAGATCCCGTCCGCCCGTACGTCCTCGTGGACGGCACGCTGATCACGGCGGATCAGATGTTCGGCGTCTCCCGGATCTGGAACTTCAGCGAACTCCTGGGAGAGGTGAGAGGCAGGTTCGCGCTGGAGAACGGCCATCGCTACCTCATCGCATCTCGAGGCGTGAAGCTTCATCTGGAACCTGCTCCGGTCGCTCGGGCAGTGTATCTCTACGCGTCACATTCCGGGGGGGCCAGCCAATGCGAGGTGACGTTCCACACGCCGAAGGCACTCTCTAAACAGACCGTGCCTTGTGGGAGTAGCAGCGGTGGGCAGTGGGACCGCGCGTTCACGGTTCCGCCCGAGGTCGACAGCGTTGTGATCCGGGAAATGTCGTCGGGCCGCCTTCCGTTCAGCCGAGTGGCGCTCGGAAGCGGGGTATAGCTGCAGCGTCATGTGCCATGATGGGCTGGGCGTCGCAAGAAGCGGCGACGTGGAACCGCTGCGCGGGCGAGACCGGCGATCTGCGGGTGGCAACGAGATGTCGCAGCGTGCCGTCCGGAATGCGGTCGCCATGCTGACGTCCGCGCAGATCGCCGAAGGCGACCGACTGGTCGACGAATGGACGGCCGCTCATGAGGAATAGCTGCAGACATTGGGCTCGATCGCTGGCCGCCTGCGCATTTCTTCTCGCGGGACTCGCTCCGATACCGGCGGGCGCCCGTCTCGCCGAGGGCCTCGCCCCGGTCCATCGGGACGACTTCGCCGCCATGCTTGCCGAGTGGCTGCCACGTGCCGTGGAAGGCGACGCGGAGGCGCAGTTCTATGTCGGCATCATCTATTTCGATGCCGGTGACGGCGAAGACGATCAGATCGAAGGCAACAAGTGGTTCCGCCGCGCCGCCGACCAGGGCTATGCCGAAGCCCAGTACAATCTCGGGGTGTCCTACACCTACGGCGAAGGGGTCGCCCGCGACCCGGCCGAAGCGGTGAAATGGTTCCGGCTGGCGGCCGACCAGAACCTTGCTCAGGCGCAGTACAGCCTGGGAATCGCTTACAATTTCGGTGACGGCGTTCCCAAGGACGACACGGAAGCGGTGCGCTGGTACCGGCTGGCGGCTGAGCAAGGCTTCGCCGACGCCGAGAACGATCTCGGCGTCATGTATGACGAAGGCGTGGGCGTTCCCGAAGACGATGCCGAAGCGGCGAAATGGTATCGCCGCGCCGCCGAGAAAGGGCACGCCGGCGCCCAGAACAATCTCGGCACCCTCTATGACGCGGGAAAAGGCGTTCCCCTCGACGATGCCGAAGCCGTCTCGTGGTACCGCCGTGCGGCCGGGCAGGGCGATGCTTGGGCGCAGTTCAACCTCGCCACCATGTACGACGCCGGCGAGGGGATCCCGCAGGATTCGGCCGCGGCGGCGGAATGGTACCGTCGTGCCGCCGAGCAAGGAAACGCAGCCGCCCAGAACCGTCTCGCCTTCATCTTGAGCGCCGGTCTGGGTGTCGCCCGGAACGATGCGGAATCGTTGAGCTGGTACCAGCGCGCGGGGGACCAGGGCTACGCGGACGCGCAGTTCAATCTCGGTGTGATCTACGATTTCGGTGAGGGCGGCCCGCAGGACGATGCCGAAGCGTTGAAATGGTATCGCCTGGCTGCGGCACAGGGTCACGCCCTGGCCCTCAACAATCTCGGGGTGATGCACCAGTATGGGGAAGGCGTCGACCGGGACAGTGTGACGGCTGCGCAGTGGTATCTCCTCGCCGCCGAACAGGGGGCGATCGAGGCTTACTCCAATCTCGGCGCGATGTATCTCGATGGCGAAGGCGTCACGCGCGACGCAGCGGTGGGAATGCGTCTTCTGCGGCATGCCGCCGGCGAAGGGCTGGCGGACGCCCAGTATCAGATGGGCGAGCGCGTCATCAGGGGTGACGGCATTCCCGCCGACGCCGCAGCCTCTGCGGACTGGTACCGCAAGGCGGCGGAGCAGGGCCATGCTGCGGCGCAGGTCGCCCTTGGCAATCTCTACCGGAAGGGGGCCGGCGTCCCGCAGGACGACGCCGAGGCCGCCCAATGGTTCCGCCGGGCGGTCCAACAGCAGGATGCTGATGGCCAGTACAATCTCGGGCTGCTCTACTACTCAGGCATCGGCGTAACCCAGGACTATGCGGCTGCTGCCGACTGGTTGCGCCGCGCCGCCGATCAGGGGCATATCGCCGCGAGCTACACGCTGGGCCTGATGTATCATCTCGGTCGCGGCGTACCGGGTGACATGGCCGAAGCGGCCAAGCGCTACCAGCTGGCGGCGGAAAACGGATATACGCCGGCGCAGAACAATCTGGCCGGCCTCTATTCCGACGGGCTCGGAGTGCCGCAGGATTTGGCTCAGGCTTACAAGTGGTTCGGTCTCGCCGCGGTCGCCGGGATTGAGGAGGCTGAGCAGGCCCTCATGAGCATCGTCCGCGTGATGGATGCGGCGACGATCGCCGAGGGCCAACGGCTCATCCGGGACTGGCGTGCCAAGAACGCGAGCTAGCTCGCGATCGGGCGGGAGTATCCTTTCACCGAAGTGACCGTGGGCTGAAGGTTCACCCGCATGCATCCGCAGCTTGACGCAGGCCGAGCATCGGTCGGACTTTAGGCTTCGACAGCAGGCGCAGAAGGGGGCCGCAGAATGCGTGACGACCACATGTTCGATCTGACCGGCAAGGTCGCCGTCGTTACCGGGTCGAGCCGCGGCATCGGCCGGGCGATCGCCGAGGCACTGGCCGATCACGGGGCGCGGGTCGTCGTCTCCAGCCGCAAGCCCGATGCCTGCGCCGAGGTCGTCGCCGCGATCGAAGGCCATGGCGGCGAGGCGATGGCGATCCCCTGCAACGTCTCTTACAAGGACCAGCTTCAGGCGCTGGTCGACAAGACGATGGAGACCTGGGGCCATATCGACATCCTGGTGTGCAACGCCGCCGTGAACCCGTATTTCGGGCCGCTCAAGGACATCGGCGACGACGCCTACGACAAGATCATGAACACCAACGTCCGCAGCAATCTCTGGCTCTGCAACATGGTGATCCCGCAGATGGCGGAGCGGCATGAGGGGGCGGTGATCATCGTCTCCTCGATCGCCGCCTTCATCGGCAGCGGCAAGCTCGGCGCGTACGGCCTGTCGAAGGCGGCCGATCTGGCGCTCGCCCGCAATCTCGCCGTCGAATGGGGCCATGCCAACGTCCGGGTGAACTGCATCAACCCCGGCATCATCCGCACGGACTTCGCCCGTGCCCTGTGGGAGAACCCGGAGATCTACGACGAGGCGATCCGCACTTACGCGCTGAAGCGCATCGGCGAGCCGCAGGAGATCGCCGGCGCGGCGGTGTTCCTGGCGTCCCGCGCCGGCAGCTTCATGACCGGGCAGGCAATGGTGATCGACGGCGGCTCGACGATCTATGGCGGCGAAGTCTAAGGGCCCGCCGCCCGACGCGCCGTTCTGGCGCACCAAGCGGCTGGACGAGATGACGCAGGCCGAATGGGAATCGCTGTGTGACGGCTGCGGCAAATGCTGCCTGCTGAAGCTTCAGGACATCGATACCGAACGCATCCTCTACACCGATGTCGCCTGCCGGATGTTCGATCCCGACACCTGCCGCTGCAAGGACTATCCCCGGCGAAAGCAGCATGTGCCCGAATGCGTGTTTCTGAGCCCCAAAACCCTTCGTGAAGCGGCGGCATGGCTCCCCTCCACCTGCGCCTACAAGCTGCTCTATCAGGGCAAGGACCTGCCCTGGTGGCACCCCCTGGTGTCGGGCCGCAAGGAAACGGTGCATCTGGCCGGGGCCTCGGCCCGGAACCGGGTGATCTCGGAAGAAACGGTGACGGAAGAAGAGATCGAACAGCGCATCGTCCGCTGGGCGTCGCGGTGAATCCGCTCTGACCGGCCACCAGGGCCGCATCCGCTCTTTGGGGAAAGGGCTGTGGATGCGGCCCTGGCGCCTCGCGGCGGAGGAGCGCGAGGGGGACCTGGGGGGATCAGGTCAGGCGGTGCTCCTCGCCATTGCCGCGAACGACGATGTCGGCGAAACGGGCGAGGCCGGTGCGGCGCTGGAAGACCGACAGCGCGATCAGCCATACCGCGACGATCCGTTTCGCCTCGCCGCCGATATGCTGGTGATAGTCGTCGTGGATGTTGCGGCTTTCCGCGAGCCACTTGCCCAGTTCGCCATGGCCGGTGCGGACGATGACGTGGGTCTCCAGCGGCTGCCAGCGTGGGAACGGGCAGCGGAAGACGGTGCCCTCCGGCAGCGCCGCACTCCACATGTAGGTGAGGTCCTGGCCGTCGTCGAACGCGACCGCCATCGACAGATAGTCGTGGGTGAGGAGCTCGTCCTCCGCCGCCATCGACGGCAGTTCCTCGACGTTCCATTGCCAGTCGATGGTGGCGTCCGGGCTCAGTGGCAAGGAGACGTCGCGGACCAGCAGACAGGCGTTCTTGTGGACGTGGCAGCCGATGACACCTGGCGCGCAGGTCGAGAAGATGCCGGCATTGCCGGTCTGGTACATCGACCGCCACCCCTCGGGCACCGGCGGTTCGCTCTCCAGCCGGGCGATCTCCGCCTGCAGCGCGCCGGCGACGTCGCCATGGGCGTGGAGGCCGCGAAGGCCGGTCAGCGGATCACCCTTCCAGATCAGGGCGATGCCCTCGATATGGCTGCCGTCTTCCTGGATGTAGTATTCGGGCGGCGTGGCTACGGTCTCGGCCTTCTCGTCGACCCAGTCGCCGATCGAGCGCGCGACGGATACCGCGCCGGCACGTTTGGCGACCATGGTGCCGGTGTTGCTCATCGGATTGTAGATCGGGGCGTTCCCGCCGATGCGGGCGAAGAAGGCGAGGCCCGGTTCGACCCAGACATCGAGGTCCTTGACGATCCACCAGCGGCCGCCGAGGAGAAAGGTCACGCTCTGCCCTTCCTCGATGCTGAAGCCGGCGTCCTTCCAGGGAAGATCGCTGCCGGTCACCGCGAACGTGACCATCCGGTCGAGCTCCGGCACCTTCGCTGCGTCGACGATTCGGGCGATCCCGTCCGTCAGGTTGCCCGGAGTCCCGAACGCGTGGAGGGTGCCCGCGCTGCCGGTGCGGATGGCGGCCATGGCTGCCGGTCCCGCCAGACCCAGGGCGGCGAGGCCTTTCAGCACCTTCCGGCGCGATGCTTCGTTGTTCAGCAGGTTCTGCGTCCTGCGGTCTTCGGTGTCCTCATGCATGTTCGCGTTCCTCCCTCCGTTCGTCGGAGCCATTGCTGAGGACACGGTGATGGCATGACCCCGCGCGCGCGTGGTCAGCCCGGGGCAAGAAGTTCGTCAGGAATTTGTGAGGGGGGGCTGCCGGCGGACGCTCAGACGCCGTCGTAGCGATAGCCGGCGCCGTGGACGGTGCGGATGATCGCGGGCCGGGCCGGATCACGTTCGATCTTCAGCCGCAGCGTTCGGATGCTCTGGTCGATGGCGCGGCTGTTCGGCATGTAGTCGCGACCCCAGCAGCTGTCGTAGAGCTCGTCCCGCGATACGACTTCGCCCGTCCGACGGTGAAGCGTGGCGAGGATCGCAACCTCGCGGCGGGTAAGGTCGATCGGGTCCGACCCGCGGAAGCCGCGCAGGGCCTTGACGTCGATCTCGATGTCGCCGATCGCGAATCGCGCGGCCCCGCTCGTCTCCCCCAGGTCCGGCTGTGCCGCTGCCGTCATCGACCGGCGGAGGATCGCCTTCACCCGCGCGACCAGTTCGCGCGAGCCGAAGGGTTTGGTCACATAGTCGTCGGCGCCGAGTTCCAGGCCGACGACGCGGTCGATCTCGTCATGCCGTGCGGTCAGCACGATGACCGGGACCCGAACGTCCTCGCTGCGGATCGCACGGCAGAGATCGAAACCGTCCATGCCCGGCATCATCACGTCGATGACGCAGAAATCGGGCTTCTGAGTCCGGAACAGATGCAGCGCCTCGGCGCCGTCGGCGGCCGGCAGGCACTCATAGCCTTCGGCACGGAACAGATGGGTGAGCGCCTGGCGGAGCGGCGCATCGTCCTCGGCAACGAGAATCCGAAGGCTCATGCTTCGATCCGCCGAAAGCCCGCGCGTCCCACGGGCCCGGTCCGCATCCAGGCGACGAGCCGTGCGCCGGGCTCGGCGTCCTCGATGCCGAGGTCGCCGCCATTGGCCCTGGCCAGCGCGCGGCAGCCGGCGAGTCCCAGGCCCGTGCCGTCAGTGCCCGGCCCGGCGGTGCCTTCCAGAACCTCCCGCGCGACATGGGCGGCGACACCCGGTCCGAAATCGCGCACCGCCAGATAGAGGTCCGGACCCTCCATCCGGGTCGTGACTTCGACCGGGCCGTCGGGGGCGTATTTCCGCGCGTTGTCCAGCAGGTTGATGGCGATGCGCTCGAACGCCGTCCGGTCGAAGGCGACGCGATGGCCGGCGCCCAGATCGACGACCGGCCGGCTGCCGGCGGCTTCCAGAAGCGGCCGGTAGCGGGTGAGGATGTCGCGGAGGGCTTCGTCCGGCACACCGACTTGGCGATCGGGCACCGCACGGGTCCGCCCACGGGCGATGGCGATGGTGTCCTCGACCAGCGCCCCCAGCCGCTTCGCCTCGCTGTCCAGCACGTCGCAATATTCGGCGATGGCGGGATCGTCCTGGGCGCGCGCCCGGATCAGGTCGCCGTACAGCCTGAGATTGGTGAGGGGCGTACGCAGCTCGTGCGAGATCTGCGCCGCTTCCGCCGCCCGCCGGTGACTGGTCTCCAGCCGCGCCTTCTGGGTGCGGAAGATATAGGCCCCCAGCCCGCCGATGGTGAGCAGCATGGCCCCCATGGCGGCGGCGAACAGGGTCCAGCTCGGCCCCGCCGGTCTCGCCGTCGCCGCGAGCCTGGCTTCCAGCCGCCAGACCGAAAGCGGTTCTCCGACGGGCAGAACGGCGAGCGTCGTACCGTCGATTGCTCCTGTCTTCGGCCACAGGGTCGCGCCGTTGTCGTCGGTCAGCGTGAAACCGAGATCGCCGCGACGGCTCGCCACCGGTTCCAGGGCGCCGGCCACCGCTTCCAGGAGCAGCGCCTTGTCGAACACGGCGCAGGCCGTCGTCTCGACGGGACCGTACCAGCACCGCCCCGGTGTCAGCCCGGCTGCCGAGTCGACCAGGGCCCAGGTCTCGTCCCCGCCCCCGGCCGTCTCGCTCGACGCCCGCAGCGCCGCCCGTGCCGTCGCCAGCGCACCTGAGGCCGACTGCGCCAGCTGCCGCTCATAAGGGGTGAAGTAGGAAACGCCGGCCGGGGGAAACACGCGCCGGCCGCTGGCGGCGTAGATCGCCGCGAGATCGACCGACTGGTCGACGATGGCGCCGATTCCATAGGCGTCCGGGGCCGTGGGGAAACCGTTCTCGGCTGCCCGGGCGATCATTCCGTCGATGCGCTCCTGAATGCCGGCCGCGAAGGTGTCGACGGCGGCATGAACCCGGTCGTCGAGCTCCGCCAGGGCGTCCGCGGCGGTCTGCGCCTGCTTGAACTGGGTCTCGACGGGACCGAGGGCGAGCATGCGTCCGCCCAGCACCGCGATACCCAGCAGCGGCAGCAACACGACGACCGCCAGCAGCAGCGCGAAATTCCTGAGATCGGCCGGCGCTCGCGCACGAACGGCATCCGGTCCGTTCAGTCCGGCCCTGCCGCCGTGGCTGTCGTCGCGCAGTCCGCCGTCCAAGACCTGCTCTCGCATCCCCGCCTTTCGCCGCTTCCGGATACCGGAAATCCAGCGCGCCGCATTTTCGATCGGGCGACCCCTCCCGATCGAAGGCTGCTTCCAGTCGGCCGATCTTTGCAGAAGGACGGGGCGATTGGTAGGGACCGGCGCCGCGGGCGCGCGTTGAAATCGGCGCCTCGGCCGACCGGCCGCCGAAAGACCCGGTTAGTCCGGCGTCTTGCGCCGCCGGCACATGTCGCGCAACGCGGCGATCGCCCCCCGGCGGCTCCGGATCGCCCAAGCGGGCCGCCAAGCCAACCGCGCTATCAGATCGCACCGGGCGTCGTCCTCGGCGTCGCGGAGCGCCGCGACCGACTGCCGGACTTCCGCGGCGGACATGTGCGGGGTTTCATCTGGGTCCATCGGGACCTCCCGTACCTTTGCTCACTTCATACTACGGGTCGCAACGGACTCGCATCGTTGCACATTCGGTCGACCACCGGTTTCTTGCCGCGAGGTCGAAATCGTGAGAGTGCACGAAGCGTGTGGATACGAGCGTTCTGCTCCGACAACTTCAGAGGGCCGTCAGCAGGCTCTTGGCTGCGCTGGCGAAGAATGCGTTGGGGAAATGTGGTGTGCCTGCGCGAACGCAGTTCGAATTCCCATTAAGGGAATGGCGCGCCCGGAGAGATTCGAACTCCCGACCCTCAGATTCGTAGTCTGATGCTCTATCCAGCTGAGCTACGGGCGCATGGTGCCGGGGACGGCGTCGCCGGCAGGGCGCGAACACTAGCCAAGTCGGTGGGCGATGGCAAGCCATGGAAGGCAGGGCTTGCGCCGGGCCGCTTTCACCGCCACCGTTGCCGAAATGCCGCTTGTGGCTGACTCGTGGAATTTGTAGAATCACAATGGGTCGGGGCAGATCACTGACGTGGAATCTCAAATTTGTCGTGGTAACCGGGCACCACCTGACCGGGGGGGCGCAGTGAGGGAGAATCTGAAGGCGATGGCGCAACGCCGATCGACGTACGCAGCACTGGTGTGCGCAGCGCTCGCTGGCGGGTGCTCGAACGATTTCGCCGCCGATGGTCTGTGGCCCTCGCTGGACGCGAGCGAGCCGGCGCCGGCCGCCAACAATACCGGCACCCGAATGGAAATTCCGCCGTCCTCCGGCGAGATGGCCGGATCGCCCACCTACAGCGGCGACATGGCGCAGATCGACAGTGGAGCGGGCAAGCAGTTCGTGCCGATCGACACCGGTCCCAGCCGGCAGGCGCCGAACACCGGCACGTTCGTCGGCCAGAAGGTGGCGACGCTGCGCTCGGAACTCGAGAACCTGAAATCGGTCCTTCAGCAGCAGAATCAGGAATTCCAGCAGGTCCTGGGCGGGGCGATGCAGAACGCCCAGCGCTATCACGCGATCGTCGGCGCCGTGAGCGCGCGGCTGCAGGTCGGCACCACCCCCGGCAACCCGGTGCTGGTCAGCCAGTGGAACCAGGCGCAGAGCGAGCTCGACCGGATGATCTCCAGCACCGCCGCGCTGAACTCGCTGTCCAACCGCGTGTCGTCCAATTCCGACCTTGCCGCCTATCTTCTCCAGGCGACCCGCGCCGCCTTCGGGCTGCAGGGCGCGGTGGACGAGGACCATCGCCAGCTCTCGATTCTCGAGGACGACGTCAATCGCACGGTGGTGTCGATCGACCGCCTGCTGAACGAGATCAACGAGGCGGTGACCCGCCAGAACACCTTCGAAGCCGGCGAGCGGCGTAATTTGAGCGGACTCGCCCGCGCCATCAGCAATGGCGAGGTCTACGGCCCCAGCCTCGCCAACTTCGCCTATAACCGCTCGGCGAGCCTCAGCCCCTACACCCCGCCGGCCCCCGGCATGGAAGGATCGGGCGGTACCGCCGGTGCGCCGCCGCTGGTGGTGATCCGTTTCGACCGTCCCAACGTCGATTACCAGCAGGCGCTCTACAGCGCCGTCAGCAAGGCGCTCGAGCAGCGGCCCGGCGCGACCTTCGAGATCGTCGGGGTGACGCCGGAGCGCGGTACGACCGCCGATGTCGCGGTCAATTCCTCGACCGCCCGCCGTCGCGCGGAGCAGGTGATGCAGACCCTGGTCGAGATGGGGCTGCCAGTCGAGCGGGTGCAGCTTTCCTCGGCCGAAAGCGTCGCGGCTCAAAGCAACGAGGTCCACGTCTACGTCCGCTGAGGCGGACTGGTCGCGTCGACTGGCGGCGGGCTGACGGCCTCGGCGGAGCCGGGGCGAAGACCGGGCTAGCGAACGACCGGCGTAAAGCTGTTTTCTTAGCTCGCCTTGCGTGTCACCGACCGCAGCGGGACAGTTCGGGTCGCGAACGTCTCGACCGGACGGTTGTCGATCAGGCGCGTGCCGTTCAAGCGGACCGCCACGAAGACACGGGCCGGACGCACGAGGGTCGTCACAGGTTCCAGGGTCTCCGCATCGCGGATTTCGAGATAGTCGACGTCGTCGATGCCAGCTTTGGCGAGGGCGGCAAGGCCGCGCCCGATCTCCGTGGCGATGTCGCCGCCATCTGCGACCGCCGCGGCGACGTCGGCCAGGATCAGGTTGATCCGAGCGGCCTTCTTCCGGTCTTCAGCGCTCAGATAGGCGTTCCGCGACGACAAGGCGAGCCCGCCTTCCTCCCGCACCGTCTCGACCGCGACGATCTCCACTGGGATCGCGAGGTCGGCGACCATGCGGCGGATCATCAGAAGCTGCTGGTAGTCCTTCTCCCCGAACATCGCGATGTCGGGCAGGCATTGCAGGAACAGCCGTGTGCAGACGGTGGCGACGCCGTCGAAATGGCCGGGCCGTGCGGCAGCGCACAAGCCGGCGGTCAGCGGCCCGCGCACCGAGACGGTGGTGTTGTCGCCCGGCGGATACATCTCCTCGACGGTCGGTGCGTACAGCAGATCGACATTGGCGGCGCGCAGGGCCGCGACGTCGGTCTCGATGGGACGGGGATAACGGGTGAAATCCTCGCCGGGGCCGAACTGCTTCGGATTGACGAAGATGCTGACCACGGTTCGGTCGCAGCGTGCCTGCGCCTCGGCGATCAGGGTGAGATGGGCGTCGTGCAACGCACCCATGGTCGGCACCAGCGCGACTGTTTCGCCGGCTTCGCGCCAAGCGGAAACACGCTTCCGAAGTGCGGCAACGGTAGCGACGCTGTCGAGGGGCACAGGCTCCGAACCCAATTCGATCTCCGTCAAAACAGAAGATGGTAGCTACGGCGCCGTTTTGTATCCCGCGGCGCTTCCCGGCCATCGCGCGCTGCGGCGCAACATAGCGGGCGGAGCCTAGCGTCACAGGGCGAATGGGTCAATTGACCGGGCGGAATGGGTGCGGTGCGCCAAATCGCCTGACCCGCCGTTCGCTTTGGCATACTCTCGCCGTCATGAAACCCACCGGACTCCTGTTCGCCGTCGGCGCCCTGGCGATGTTGCTGGCCGCCGCGCCCCACTCCACCCTCGCCGAGGATCTGCAGCCCGAGCCCGCTACCGGCACCGCAGCCAAGGGGCCGGTGCGGGCGGCGCATGCGATGGTCGCCGCCGCCAACCCCCATGCGGTCGACGCTGCGGTGGCGATTCTGGAAAAGGGCGGTACGGCCGCCGACGCAGCGATCGCCGCGCAGATGGTGCTGAACCTCGTCGAGCCGCAGTCCTCAGGGATCGGCGGCGGCGGCTTCCTGCTCTACCACGACGCCGGGACGGGCGAGGTCACGGCCTATGACGGGCGCGAGACCGCGCCGGCGGGCGCCACGCCCGATATGTTTCTCGGTCCGGATGGATCGCCGCGGCCGTTCCTCGAAGCGCTGCCCGGCGGCACCTCGGTCGGGGTCCCCGGCATCCTGCGGATGCTCGAGGCCGTCCATGAGGCCGAAGGGCGCCTGCCCTGGGCGGATCTGTTCGCCCCGGCGATCGCGCTGGCCGAGAAGGGCTTCGCGATTTCGCCGCGGCTTCATTCGCTGTTGGGTTCGTCCTGGGTCCGCCACGTATCGCAGTTCGAGACGGCGTCGCACTACTTCCTGCAGCCCGACGGCACGCCGAAGCCGGTCGGGACGGTGTTGAAGAACCCGGCGCTGGCCGAGACCTTCCGGATGATCGCGGATGGCGGCGCGGATGCCTTCTATGAAGGCGCGATCGGCGCCGATATCGCCGAAGCCGTGCGGACGTCGCCGGTCAATCCCGGCACCATGACCACGGCCGATCTCGCCGGCTATGAAGCGGGCACCGCGCCCCGGCTGTGCCGCCCCTATCGCGGCTATCATGTGTGTGGGATGGGGCCGCCGAGCTCGGGCGGCATCACGGTGATGGCGATCCTCGGCATGCTCGAGCCTTTCGACCTATCGGCCATGGCGCCCGAGGACGTGGACGCCGTGCATCTTTTCGCCGAGGCGAGTCGACTGGCCTATGCCGACCGTGACCTCTACGTCGCCGATACCGATTTTGTCGACGTGCCGATCGACGGCATGCTGGATAAGGGCTACCTCACCGGCCGCGCCGGGCTGATCGATCTCCGGAAGGCGATGCCGCCCGCGCCCGCCGGCGACCCGCCAGGGGTGAAGCACGCGCTCCTCGCCCCTGACAGCTATGCCGATTATCCCTCGACCAGCCATATCAGCGTGGTCGACAAGGAAGGGAACGCGGTCTCGCTCACCACCAGCATCGAGTTCGCTTTCGGCTCCGGCCTGATGGTCGATGGCTTCCTGCTCAACAACCAGCTCACCGACTTCTCCTTCGCGCCGGAGAAGGACGGCAAGCCGGTCGCGAATCGCGTCGCGCCGGGGAAGCAGCCGCGAAGCTCCATGGCGCCGACCATCGTCTACGATCCGGACGGAAAGCTGTTCCTCGCGGTCGGCTCGCCCGGCGGCAACAGCATCATCTGCTACGTCGCCAAGACCCTGGTCGGGGTGATCGACTGGGGACTCGACGTCCAGGCAGCGGTCGATCTCCCCAATCTCTGTGCCCGCAACGATCGCTTGGAACTGGAGGAGGGTACGCCGCTCGCCGATCTCGCCCCGGCCCTGGAGGCGATGGGGCATACGGTCAGGGTGCGCTCGATGAACAGCGGTCTGCATGCGGTGATGATGACGCCGGACGGCCTCGTCGGTGGCGCCGATCCGCGCCGCGAGGGGATCGCCGTCGGCTACTGACCGTCCTACAGGTGGAAGGGCACGGTCAGGGCCAGGTCCGGGACCAGGATCACGGCGATGACCGCCAACAGCATCAGCACCAGGAACGGCAGCACGCCCGAGACCACGTCGCCGGCCTCGACGGGCGGGCCGCCCGGCCGCGACTGATTGGCGACCGCCTGAATCACGAACAGGTTCAGTCCCACGGGCGGGGTGATCAGCGCGCACTCGATCATCATCGTGAAGATGACGCCGAACCAGATCGGGTCGATGGCGAGGCCGCGCAGCGACGGCTCGATGATCGGCAGCATCAGCAGCATCATCGACAACGTCTCCAGCACGCAGCCCATCACCAGCAGCAGCCCGCAGATCGCGACGATGAACAGCAGCGGGCTGGTCAGCGTCTCGGTGACAAGCGCCGTGACGTCCTGGGGGATGCGGTAGAGGGTGATCGCCTGACCGAACACCTTCGCTCCGGCGATGATGAACAGCACCATCACCGTGGTCTTCAGCGCATCCATCGCCACCGCCGGCAGGTCGGCGGCCTTCAGCGAGCGCTTGACGAACAGGGTGATGACGAGGGCGGCCACGAAGCCCACGCCCGATGCCTCGGTCGGCGTGAAGACGCCGAGATAGATGCCGAGGATGATTACCGCCCCCAGGACCATGGTCGGCAGGGCGCGCTTGGTGGTTCGGAGCCGTTCGGCCCGGCCTGCCCGCGGCAGCGGCTCGAAACGTCCGCTCATCCGGGCATGAAGGACCGAGAAGCCGATGAACAGCACCGTCAGCATCAGCCCCGGCACGATCCCGGCCAGGAACAGGTCGAGGATCGATTCCTCGACGACGACGCCGTAGACGATCATCGGGATCGACGGCGGGATCAGGATGCCGATGGTACCGCCGGCCGCCAGCAGGCCGTAGACGAAGCGCCGGTCGTAGCCGCGGCCGATCATCGCCGGGATCGCCACGGTGCCGATGGTCGCGGCCGTCGCCACCGACGAACCGGAGATCGAGGCGAAGATCGTGCAGGACAGGATGGTCGCCACCGCCAGCCCGCCCGGCCAATGGCCGACCCAGCTCTGTACGGCGTTGAACAGGTCGTCGCCGGCGCCGCCCTTCAGCAGCACCTGCGACATCAGGATGAACAGCGGCACGGCGAGCAGGATGAAGTTGTCCATGCTCGCCAGCAGGCCCTGAGGAACGATCAGCGGCGAGAAGCCGCCGACGACGATCATGATCGTGCCGAGCCCGGCCAGGGCGAAGGCGATGTCGACCCCGAGCAGGAGCAGCAGGAACAGCCCGCCGAGGACGAGGATCAGCGTCACGGTACGGTCAGTCGGCGGAAACGGTGGCCGCGGCCTCGGTTGCGAGCAGCCGGTCCGGGTCGACGAAGCTGTGGCCGACCAGCGCCAGGGCGTGAAGCGCCAGCAGGGCGCAGCCGGCCGGGACCGGCCATTGCACCAGCCACATTGGGAGCGCGAGCGAGGTGTCGGTCCGCTCCTGCATCATCAGCGAGAACTGCATCAGCGACATCGCGTTCCATGCCGCGAAGACTCCGACCGCCGCCGCGAACAGCAGGGCGAAGCGGCTGCACCACAGCCGCCCCGTGGGCGGCAGACGGCCGGTCAGCAGCCGGATACGGATATGCTGACGGGTTGCCACCAGCCACGCCGCGGCGAGATAGACACCGTAGATCTGGAGGATGCGGGAGACTTCCTCGACCCATGTCGTTGGAGCGTGGAAGACATAGCGCAATACGACCTCGTAGGTGACGAACAGGCCGATCAGCGCGAACAGCACCGCCGCCGCCCAGGCGGCTGCGCGGGAGACGCCGTCGAGCAGGCGAAGCATCGCTCAGCGCCCTGCCGTCTCGGCTCTGATCGCCTCCGCCGCGTCCATCAGTTGACCGCCGAGGTCGCCCGTGTCGGCGCGAAACCGGTCCCAGAGCGGCCGGGTCGCCTCCTGCCAGGCGGTGCGGTCCGCGTCGGTCAGGCGGACCACTTCCATACCGCCTTCTTCCGCCGCGGCTATGGAGTCCGCCAGGATGCTGCCGATCTTGGCGTTGATGTCGGCTTCGGCCGCCGCGGCGGCTTCCGCGACGATCTTCTGCTCGTCCGCATCAAGGCCCTGCCAGACGCGCTCGTTGATCAGCACCACCGCTTCGATGGCGGCGACGTTGGCGTCGGTGATCGTCTCCAGGACCTGATAGAGCTTACGGTCCTTCACCCCCATCACGCCGGTCATGCCGCCGTCGACGGTACCGCGCTCATAGGCCAGATACTGCTCCGAGCCCGGAATATTGGTCGCTGCGCCGCCCAGGCTGCTGATCAGCTGTTCGTAGGCCTTGCCGAAGGTGCGGATCTTGAGGCCCTTCAGGTCCTCGGGCCGTCGGACCGGAGTATCGGCCATGATGATCGCGAAGCCGTAGGGCTGCCACCACAGGGGGCGCATGCCGCGGGCGGTCATCGCCTCGTCCAGGGGACCGCGCACCGGCGATCCTTGCGCCGTCGCCGCGAACACGCGCTCCTGCGTATCGAACAGGAACGGGACCGAGAAGACCTCGATCGCCGGGATCAGCCCCGCCAGCCGGTTGGTGAAAGCGACGCCCATCTCGATCTGGCCGGTGGCGACGGCGGCCGGCACCTCCTTGTCGGTGTAGAGCTGGGCGTTGGGATAGATCTCGACGGTGATGTCGCCGCCGCTCGCCTGCTCGACCCGGTCCTTGAAGAACAGCAAGTTCTGGCCGAACGGTGCGGTAATCGGCAGTTGCAGGGTCACGCGCAAGGTCGTCGCGTTCGCTGCCGAGAGGGGCAGGGCCAGCAAGGCCAGCGCGATCGCCATCCGCCGCCAGGACAGAGTCATCCAATTTCCTCCCGTTCGATCCGGCATTGACCTGCCGTTGTCATCGTCGGCCCAAGGATGGCGGAGGGACGGGCTGCTCGGCAAGGGCGGTCCTATGCACCCGTCAAGCCTCGCACCAGCCCCAAGTCGTCATGCCCGCGAAGGCGGGCATCCACAGCGCGTGGCACGGCGTATCCGGTGCGGCCTTAGCTGCCGGCATGGGTTCCCGCCTTCGCGGGAACGACGAAAGGAAAAGGTAGGCTGCCCCAGCCCCTGCTTGCCGCGGATTGGCCTCACAGATCGAGGTGGTGGCGGAAGTAGGCGATGGTTTCCTTCAGGCCGTCTTCCAGTTCGATCTTCGGCGTCCAGCCGAAGGTTTCCCGAGCCAGCGTAATGTCGGGCTGGCGCTGGCGCGGATCGTCCCCCGGCAGTGGCTCGAAGACGATGCGCGAGCGCGAGCCGGTCAGGCGCAGCACCGCCTCGGCCAGTTCGAGGACGGTGAATTCGTTGGGGTTGCCGAGGTTGATCGGCCCGACGAGCTCGCCGTCCATCACCGCCAGGAAGGCGTCCAGCAGGTCGTCGACATAGCAGAACGCCCGCGACTGGTTGCCGTCGCCGAACACGGTGATGTCCTCGCCCTTCAGCGCCTGGACGATGAAGGTGGACACCACCCGGCCGTCATTGGGATGCATGCGCGGTCCGTAGGTGCTGAAGATCCGCACCACGCGCACATCCAGCCGGTGCTGGCGGTGGTAGTCGAAGCACAGCGTCTCGGCGCAGCGCTTGCCCTCGTCGTAGCAGGCGCGGATGCCGATCGGGTTGACGTTCCCCCAATAGGCCTCGGTCTGCGGATGCATGGTGGGGTCGCCATAGACCTCCGAGGTCGAGGCGTGGAACAGCCGCGATCCCGTGCGCTTGGCGAGCCCCAACATGTTGATCGTCCCCAGCACCGAGGTCTTCACCGTCGAGACCGGGTCGCGCTGGTAATGGATCGGGCTCGCCGGGCAGGCGAGGTTCCAGATCCGCTTCACTTCCAGGAAGATCGGCAGCCAGATGTTGTGGCGCACCAGCTCGAAGGACGGACTGCCCACGAGGTGGCGGATGTTGCCTTTCGAGCCGGTGTAGAAGTTGTCGAGGCACAGCACGTCCTCGCCGCGGGCGATCAGCCGGTCGCAGAGATGCGAGCCGATGAACCCCGCCCCGCCGGTGACGAGTGTCGCTGAATCCATATGCTGTCGCCTCCGTCTGCCCTGCCTGTAACCGTATTGTCGACAACGAAGCCACGCGGGCAACGGCGCAATGCGGGTCGGTAAGGGTTCGGCTATAGTTGCCGCCGATGCGCTGTCTCTACCACATGCCCTTGTCTCCCGCCTCCCGGAAGGTCCGTCTGGTCCTTGGCGAGAAGCGCCTCGCCTATGAGCTCAGGGTAGAGAACGCCTGGGAGTCGGGCGATTCCTTCCTGGCGATCAATCCGTCGGGCGAGACGCCGGCGCTGGTCGACGAGGAGGGCGTGGTCGTCTGCGACGACGTCGCGATCTGCGAATATCTCGACGAACGCTATCCCGACCCGCCCCTGCTGGGATCGACGCCGGCGGAACGCGCCGAGGCACGGCGGCTGGTGGCGTGGTTCGACCGCCTGTTCTTCGGTGAGGTGACCCAGAACCTCGCTGGCGAGAAGATCTTCAAGCGCCTTGCCGGGACCGGGGCGCCGGACTCGGCGCGGGTCCGACTGGGCATCACCTCGATCCGGCGCCATCTGGACTATATCGACTATCTGGTGGACCGGCGGAACTGGCTCGCGGGCGACAGCCTGTCGATGGCGGATATCGCGGCGGCGGCGCAGCTCTCGACGATCGACTATGCCGGCGACGTCCCGTGGGAGCCGCATCCCGGTGCCCACGACTGGTACGCCCGCATCAAGTCGCGGCCGTCCTTCCGCCCCCTGCTGCAGGACCGCCTGGCCGGCCTTCCGCCCGCCAAGCACTATGCCGACCTCGATTTCTGAGCGGATAACGTCGATAGCGATGCGCGTCTTCTCCCCCACCTCACCCTCCCCGGCGAAACGTCGTTTCGACGGGGAGGGTGAGGTGGCTCGCGCCGCATGGCGCGAGATCGCGCCTTCAGAAACCGCAGGACCGGTTCGTTCCGCCATCCGTGACCGCGCCCTGACCCTGGGCTTCGACGGCGTCGGGTTCGCCCGGCCTGAAGCCGTGGCGGATGCCGGGGAGCGGCTGGCCGCCTTCGTCGCCGAGGGCCGGCACGGCGACATGGGCTGGATGGCCGAGACCCTGGAGCGACGGTCCCACCCCCATGCGCTCTGGCCGGAAGCGCGCAGCGTCGTCGTCCTCGCGGTGAACTACGGTCCGGACTTCGATCCGCTACGGACTCTCGGGCAAAGGGATCGGGCGACGGTCTCGGTCTACGCCCGCAACCGCGACTATCACGACCTGATCAAGGGGCGGCTGAAGCAGCTCGCCGGCTGGATGCACGGCCGGTTCGGCGGCGAGGTAAAGGTGTTCGTCGATACCGCGCCGGTGATGGAGAAGCCCCTGGCCGCTGCCGCGGGCCTGGGCTGGCAGGGCAAGCACACCAACTTGGTGTCGCGCGATTTCGGCTCCTGGCTGTTCCTGGGCGCGGTCTTCACCACGCTCGATCTGGCGGGTGGTGATGCGGAAGGCCATCCCGACCTCTGCGGAAGCTGCCGGGCCTGTCTCGACGTCTGCCCGACGGACGCTTTTCCGGCGCCGTACCAGCTCGACGCCCGGCGTTGCATCTCCTACCTCACCATCGAGCACAAGGGGCACATTCCGCTCGAATTCCGCGCCGCGATGGGGAACCGGATCTATGGCTGCGACGACTGCCTGGCGGTCTGCCCGTGGAACAAGTTCGCCCGCTCGACGCGCGAGGAGAAGCTGCGGGGGCGGGAAGACCTGGCCGCACCGATGCTGGCTGACCTCGTCGGACTGGGCGATGCGGCCTTCCGCAGCCATTTCTCAGGCTCGCCGATCAAGCGGATCGGCCGCGACCGCTTGATCCGCAACGTTCTGATCGCGATCGGCAACAGCGGAAAGCGGGATCTCGCGATCCATGCCGAGCGGTTGCTCGCCGACCCCGCACCTGTTGTCCGTGCCATGGCCGTCTGGGCCCTCTCCCGCCTGCTCCCGCCGGAGCGGTTCGCGGCGCTCGGGGGGCGTTACGCAGCGCGGGAGACGGACCCCGACGTCGCCGCCGAATGGCGGCACGCCTGAGCGTCAGAATTCCGAGAACAGACGGGTGAACCCGTCCAGCCGGTCGGTGATGCCGTTCTCGCGCAGCGCGTGCCAATAGGTGGCGACGTTGATGCTGATCACCGGCTTGTCGAGCCAACGCTCGGCCTCGTCGGCGATGCGCGCCATCGGCAGGTTGGCGCCGAACTGGACGATCGCCTCGATATCGTCGCCGTCGATCTCGCGCAGTGCTGCGATCATGTCCTGGGCACGCAGGACAGAATAGCTCTCAGGCTTCTTGCCGCGCATGTGGAGGAAGCGGACGATCTCGTAGCCGTATTCGCCGAGGAAGCCGTTGAGGCGCGGCTCGATCACCGGATAGTAGGGCTCCATGATGGCGATGCGGCGCTTGACGCCATAGGCGCGCAGCGCGGCGATCACGGCGTCGGACGACATGGTGACGCCGATCGTTCCGCCGGCCCGTGCCCGGATGCGGGCCTTCATGGCGTCGCTGGCGGCGGTGCTGCCGCCCCATACCGCAAGCGCCGAGATGCCGAGGATCAGGTGGTTGGGCTGGCAGCTCATCACCCGGTCGACCGCCTCGTCGAGGCCGGCGTCGATATGGCCGATCATCGTTTCGAAATCGGCATCGGTGTGCACGGCCATCTGCGGCATGTGCATGCGGGCCAAGTGGTTCGTCACCCCGGCCGGCCGCATGTCGTCATATTCCGGCTGAACGACGGTGTTGACGGATGGCGTGGTGATTCCGAACGCCATCCGCCAGGCGAGATAGTCGCGCATTAGTCCTCCCTTGGATTTTCGGATTGCCGTGCGACGGTTCTGCTGCCGTCGCCGCGGTAGCGGTACTTCAGGCGTCGGCCTTCGCCTTGGTGCGCCGGGTCTTCGGTTTGGCGGCCTCCGCCTTCGGGGCGGCCTTGGCCGAGGTGCGGGACCGCGTCCGCTTCGGCGGCGCAGCAGGTTCTCCCGGTGCGACCACCGTTTCCATCTCCCGCTCGGCCTCCAGCCAGTGGCTGAGCGCCGTGCCATGGGGCCGGCCCGCCTGCTCCCAGAGGGTATAGGCGCGCGACCGGATTCGTTCCTGCAAAGCCGACTGTCCTTCCATGCCGTGACTCCACAAAAGGGCGTGTGCCCGTGGGTTGACCC
>PBKC01000019.1 GCA_002721365.1 Rhodospirillaceae bacterium
AGATCCTGAACGCGATCGCCGGCTTCTGCGACCTTGGGGCCAGGCTAGCCGGGGTGAGAGCGCTGGTGACCAGTGGCCCGACCTTTGAAGCGATCGACCCGGTGCGGTTCATCGGCAACCGCTCGTCCGGCAAGCAGGGGCATGCGATCGCCGCCGCCCTGGCCAGCGCCGGAGCGTCGGTGACGCTCGTTTCGGGTCCGACAGCCGAGGCCGACCCGGCCGGCGCCAAGGTCGTCCGTATCCAGTCGGCCGAAGAGATGCTGGCGGCCTGCCGCGACGCCCTGCCGGTCGATGTCGCGGTCTGCGCCGCCGCGGTCTCCGACTGGCGGGTCCGGGAGGCGCGCGCCGGAAAGATCAAGAAGGAAGCCGACGCAACACCGCCGGTGCTGGAGCTGGTCGAGAACCCGGACATCCTGGCCACCCTGTCGAAAGCCGGCAACGAGCGCCCGCGCCTCGTCATCGGCTTCGCCGCCGAGACCGAGAACGTCATCGACAATGCGGTCGCCAAGCGCCGCCGCAAGGGCTGCGACTGGATGCTGGCGAACGACGTGTCTGCGGCGCGCGCCGTTTTCGGCGGCGACAGCAACGAAGTGCATCTGGTGAGCGAGGACGGCGTCGAAAGCTGGCCGGCGGGAAGCAAGCAGGCGATCGCGCGCATGCTGGCCGACCGCATCGCCGACCGGCTGGGAGCCGACACCGGCCGCGCGGCATGATCGAAGCCGTGCCTCTCAAGGTCGTCAAGCTTCCGCATGCGGCGGGACTTCCGGACTATGCGACCGAGACCGCTGCGGGCATGGACCTGATGGCCGCGACCAACGGTGACGTTGTCCTTCACCCCGGCGAACGGTCCGTTGTGCCGTCGGGCATTGCCGTCGCCGTGCCGCCGGGGTACGAAGCCCAGGTTCGGCCGCGATCGGGCCTAGCGATGCGCCACGGCGTCACGGTTCTGAACAGCCCTGGTACGATCGATGCCGACTATCGCGGCGAGATCGGCGTGCTGCTCGTCAATCTGGGCGCGGCGCCCTATGTGATCGAGCGAGGACAGCGGATCGCGCAACTCGTGATCGCACCGGTGGCACGCGCCGTCTGGGAGACGGTCGACGCATTACCCGAGACGCCACGGGGTGCCGGCGGCTTCGGGTCCACGGGAATGACCGATATCGGAGAGAAGGGCGCGCCGGGCAATCGCTGACGGACGCGCCGGCAAACGACGAGGGAAGAGGGAAAGCGACATGGGCGACGTGCGCGGCAAGATCTACGACGACATCACCCAGACGATCGGCAACACGCCGCTCGTGCGGCTGAAGAAGCTGGCGGCTGAAGAAGGGGTGAAGGCCGACCTTCTGGCGAAGCTGGAGTTCTTCAACCCGCTGGCCTCGGTCAAGGACCGGATCGGCGTCTCGATGATCGAGACCGCCGAGCGCGAGGGGAAGATCAAGCCGGGCGAGACGACGCTGGTCGAGCCGACCTCGGGAAACACCGGCATCGCGCTCGCCTTCGTCGCCGCCGCCAAGGGCTACCGCCTGATCCTGACCATGCCCGAGAGCATGTCGGTCGAACGGCGCAAGATGCTCAAGTTCCTGGGCGCCGAAATCGACCTGACGCCGGCCGAGAAGGGGATGAAGGGCGCCGTCGCCCGCGCCGAGGAACTGGTGAAGACCATCAACAACGCCGTGCTGCTGCAACAGTTCGAAAACCCGGCGAACCCGGAGATCCATCGCCATACGACGGCGGAAGAAATCTGGGCCGACACCGACGGCAAGGTCGACGCGGTGGTGAGCGGCATCGGCACCGGCGGCACCATCACCGGTATCGGGAGCGTGCTGAAGCCTCGTAAGCCGGGTCTGAAGATGATCGCCATCGAGCCCGAAGCAAGTCCGGTTCTTTCAGGCGGGCAGCCCGGTCCGCACAAGATCCAGGGCATCGGCGCCGGCTTCGTTCCCGGCATTCTCGACACCGGCGTGATCGACGAGATCGTCCAGGTCAGCAATGACGATGCCTTCGCCATGTCGCGGAAGCTCGCGCGGCTGGAAGGGGTGCCGGGCGGCATCTCGTCGGGCGCCGCCCTGGTGGCGGCCTGCAAAGTCGGCAAGCGCGACGACATGGCGGGGAAGACCATGGTGGGGATCATCCCGTCCTTCGCCGAGCGCTATCTGTCGACGGCGCTGTTCGACGGGATCTGAGTGTCGGATGAAGGCGATTTGGTGACCTGAGTCATTCACGCATTCAGCGGGATATGGGTCTCACGGCAACCCATTGATGTTATTCGTCATCGCATGGCTTGGCCATGCGATCCACGACTTTGCCGAGTCTGCCGCAGATCCCGGCGGAACCGCGGAAAGTCGTGGATGGCACCGCCAAGCGGTGCCATGACGGCAGGAGAACTGGGCACAGGCCGGATCAGAAATGCCTGAATGCCGTAGCGCCTTCGCGGGGGCGACGGATGGGCTGCCGAGCCGACAAGGCAGTGGACGGCCGAGTGCGGAGACGAGCATGGATTTCAGCGAAGAGCAGATCAACCGGTACGCCCGCCATATCATCCTGAAAGAGGTGGGGGGCACCGGTCAGGCGAAGCTGCTGGAGTCGAAAGTGCTGGTGGTGGGTGCAGGCGGCCTCGGTGCGCCGCTGCTTCTCTATCTCGCCGCGGCCGGCATCGGCACGATCGGCGTCATCGATCACGATGTCGTCGATCTGTCGAACCTGCAACGACAGGTCATCCACCGCAACGATCGCATCGGGACGCCCAAGGTGGAGAGCGCGGCCGAGACCATCGCCGCGATCAACCCGGACGTCACGGTGATCCCACACCGGGAGCGCCTGACGGCGGACAACGCGCTTCGGCTGATCGCCGACTACGACATCGTCGCCGACGGCAGCGACAACTTCCCCACCCGCTTTCTGGTCAACGACGCCTGCTATCTGGCGCGGAAACCGCTGGTGTCGGCGGCGATCCTGCGCTTCGAGGGGCAGCTTTCGACCTTCAAGGCGTTCGAGGACGGCGACAATCCCTGCTATCGCTGCATTTTCCGCGAACCGCCGCCGCCGGGCCTCGTCCCGTCATGCTCGGAAGGCGGCGTGCTCGGCGCGCTCGCCGGGGCTGTGGGGTCGCTGCAGACCGTGGAAGTGCTGAAGGAAGCGCTGGGGATCGGCGACAGCCTGTCGGGTGCGCTGCTGATCTACGACGCACTGACCACCACCTTCCGCAAGGTGAAAGTCCGGCGTGACGCCGAATGCCCGCTCTGCGGAACGGCGGCGACCATCGGCGATTTGTCGCAGCATGCCGCCTGAGAAGCTTTCGATCGTCGTCTTCTCGGGCGCCTTCACCAAGGTCCATTATGCCCTGTGCATGGCATCCGCTGCCCTGGCGATCGGCAAGCCGGTGACCCTGTTCTTCACCATGAAGGCGACCAAGGCCCTGATGAAAGGCGACGGCGCGCCGGGGTGGCACAGCCTCGACCCGGAAGAGGACGGCGCGGATGCCGCGGCGATCGACCGCGACTTCGCGCTGAAGGGGGTCGCGACCTTCGAGGCGTTGCTCGAAGCCTGCATCGAGCTGGAAGCGCGGATCATGGTCTGCGAGATGGGCCTCAAGGCGATGGGCATCGGCGCCAAGGCCCTGCGCGAGGATGTACCGGTCGAGGAAGGCGGGCTGGTGACGTTCCTGTCCGACGCCTCCGCCGATGGCGCCATGGTGTTCGTGTAGTTCCCAAGCCGGCCGGCAAGGAGCGAATGAGGGGTCCTCCGGACAAGCCGGAGGACGACGAAAAAAAAGCGAGGGAGGCGACTATGGCTAAGGCCGTGCTCACCGTCTGGTGCGACGTAGTGCCGGAGCACGAGGACGCGTTCAACGTCTGGTACAACGACGAGCATATCGCCGAGCGCGTGGCGATCCCCGGCATCCGTTCGGGCCAGCGCTATGTCGCCGAGATCGGCAACCCCAAATATCTCGCCTGGTATGAGGTCGACGATGTCGGTGTTCTGACTTCGCCCTCATACCGCCAAGCGCTCGACACCCCTTCGGCCCAGACCTCGGCGGTGATGCCGCATTTCCGGAACATGGTCCGGACGGCCTGCTCCGTACGTGCGGCGGCAGGCGATGCAACGCAACGAGCGCCCTGGGTCGCGACGCTTCGGGTAAGCGCGTCCGAAGACAAGGACGAAGCGCTTGGCGCGTGGCTGGCGGAAACGGCGCTGCCGCATATCGCCGAGTCGGCTCAGATTCTATCGGCTCAGCTCTGGCGCGGCGACCACGCCGCGTCAGCCACGCCCGGCACCGCCGAAGCCAAGATGCGCGGCGCCCCGGACCGTATGATCGACTGGGCCGTCCTGATCGAAGCCGAGTCCGCCGAGGCGGCAGGCCGGGTCCACGACCAGCATCTGAGCCCCGATGCCCTGCTGGCCCACGGAGCGTCGAGCGGTGGCGAGTTCGGCGTCTATCGTCTCATCAAGTCGCTCTCGGAGACCTGATACGAGAACGGCGTTCGCCTTTTCGCGCCGTACTCCAGGACACAGAATACCCCCCGCTCCGATCAACCAGGGAAAGCCGAACATATGACCATTTCCGTGCGGAAGCCGACCGTCGAACAAATCCTGGACATCGCCGACGGCTTCGGCCTCGAACTCACCATCGAGGACGCCGAGTCGTTCCAGGGCATCATGGGCGGTGCGATCGCCTCCTATGCCCGCGTCGACGAGCTGGTCGAGCCGACACCGCCGGTGAAGTTTCCGCGGACGCCCGGCTATCGCCCGGACGAGGCCGAGAACCCATACAACGGCTGGTACTGGAAGACCGACATCCCCGGCGCGGCGGAGGGTGTCCTGGCCGGCAAGCGGGTGGCGGTGAAGGACAACATCTGCGTCGCCGGCGTGCCGCTGATGAACGGGTCGCGGATGCTGGAAGGCTACGTCCCCGACGTCGACGCGACGGTGGTGACACGCATCCTGGACGCCGGCGGCATCATCGCCGGCAAGGCGGCGTGCGAGGACCTGTGCTTCTCGGCCGGGTCCCACACCTGCGCAACGGGGCCGATCCGCAATCCCCACAACCCCGCCCATTCGGCGGGCGGATCGTCCGGCGGCAGCGCGGCGGTGATCGCGGCGGGCGACGTACCGATGGCGCTGGGCGGCGACTAGGGCGGGTCGATCCGCACACCCTCCTGCTGGTGCGGGGTCTACGGCTTGAAGCCCACCTGGGGCCTGGTGCCGCTGACCGGCGCCATGCCGATCTCCTACGCCGTCGACCATTGCGGCCCGATGGGGGCGTCGACCGAGGACGTCGCCCGCCTGCTGACCGCCATCGCCGGCCCCGATCCCCTCGACCCGCGCACCCACATGGCGAAGGTTCAGGACTACATGGCCGCCCTCGGCCGCGACGTCTCCGGCATGCGCATCGCCGTCTGCAAGGAAGGCTTCGGCCACCCTGAGAGCGATCCCGAGACCGACCGTAAGGTGAGGGAGGCAATCGAGACGCTGGGCCGACTCGGCGCCAGTATCCACGAAGTCTCGATACCGATGCATTTGGAGGGCCCGCACATCTGGACCGCGATCATCACCGAGGGCGCGGCCGAGATGATGATCAAGGGCAATGCGCTGGGGAACAACTGGCCGGGCTTCTATACCACCTCGCTGCTCGACGCCTTCGCCCGCGGCCGCACCTCACGCCCGAACGACATGTCGGAGACCTGCAAGCTGGTGCTGCTCTTGGGCGAGTACCTCAACCGCTACTATCACGGCCGCTATCACGCCAAGGGCCAGAACCTGAAGCCGCTGATGAAGCGTGCCTATGACGAGGTGCTGGAGCAGTACGACCTGATCGCCATGCCGACGATCCCGTTCCCGGCGACCCGCATCCCGGCCCCCGACTGCTCGCGGGAGGAGTACATCACCCTCGCCCTCAACATGCAGCACAACACCTGCCCGATCGACGTGAGCGGCCATCCGGCCTTCACCGTCCCGTGCGGCAAGGTCGACGGGCTGCCGATCGGCATGATGCTGGTCGGGCGCCACTTCGACGAAGCGACCCTGATCAGTGCCGCGCAGGCGTTCGAGAAAAGCGGTGACTGGCAGGCGCGCTGAAGCGCGCAGCGGTGAGCTCAGGCGTGGTCCGCCCGCTGCAAAATCGAGAAGAACCAAGTTTCCCCGTGGCGTCGGAATAAAACCGACGCCACGGGGAGCCACTGAACGGTCTCTACTCGGTCGGCTCGATCGAGATGGCTTCGCGGCCCTTCGGCGTCTGAACGACGCGCATGCGGATACGCTGGCCCTCGGCAAGCTCGGGCATGCCCGAGCGTTCGAGAACCGAGGCGTGGACGAAGACGTCCTTGCCCGCGTCATCCGCACCGACGAAGCCGAAGCCCTTGGTCCCATTGAACCACTTGACCGCCCCCGTCAGTTCGACGGCCGTCGAGGGATCGGGCTGGACGCGGCCCACGGGTGCGCGCATGGGACGCCGCGGCGGCTCGGCCACCGCCGTGCTTTCGTCGACGTCGATCACCCGAACGACCTGCCGCCCCTTCGGACCCTGGCCGACCTCGACCTGCATCTTCGCCCCCGGCGCCACCGAGTCGCGCCCGGCGTTCTGCAGCACCGCGATGTGCAGGAACACGTCGCCGGAGCCGTCCGACAGCTCGACGAAGCCGAAACCCTTCTCGCCGTTGAACCACTTGACCGTCGCTTCGAGGTGCGGGGCCGGAACCATCGGTTGCGGCGTCACCGTTGACGGAAAGGATTCGGTTTCGGCCGGGATCCCCCGTGCCGGGCGAAACCGATCGGAGTCGCGACGCGGCCGCGAGTCGAAAGCGTCATCATCGTCGTCGAAACCGCGCCGTCGCTTGCCGGCACGAAATTCGTTTCTCTTGCCCATAATATAAGTCTTCTCGTCGTGCGGCCGGATGGCGCTCGGCGCCCCATGGCCCTGCTTGCTGTCCTGTCCCTCGCCCTGTCCGCCGAGGGTCGGCGGATCAAGACCCTCATCGCGCCCTTTCTGAAAGCGGCGCGGCAAGTCTGTCAAGACTGCACGATACAGGAAACCTTCGTTGTCAGCAAAACCGCTTGCTGACAGGTTTTTTTGCGGCTCCCGAGCGGCCCGGGAAACCAAACACGGCCTGCTCGCAAATCGGGCAGGCTGCCTTGAACCGAGCCGAACGCGGCGGAAGCAGCAATTCTCCTTATTTCGCAACGCCGAAGGCGATGCGTCGGCACACGCCTGCGCGCGGACAGCCATCGACCCACCATCCCCAGCACCTGCGAGGAAAAACAAGGAAACAGGCCAGACTCCGCGTCTGCGCGGCGCATGCCGCAGCGCACCGCACAAAAAGCGTGCACGCGCATCATAAATCGGCAAAAGACTATCTCCATAAAAATGGCTTATGCGCAAAATAATAACTTTAAACTAACGCCAGAGAATTTGGCCATGATACCCGTATGATCAGTAAATCATGTGTACTTCACGCCTTCTTTTGGGGCGTGTCTTGCGTTCGACTAAAATCAAGGAGTGGCGTATCATGGCCGTATTGCCCCCATCCAAGAGTTCGAAGCGCAGCAAGACAGTCGAGAAGGGGGCGGGCACTGACCCGACCCGGCGCAAAGTCCTGAAAGGTGCGGCGGCAGCGGCAGGTGCCGTTGTCGGCACCAAGGCTCTGGGCGGCTTCCCGACGATCTGGGCGCAGGAGATCAAGGACATCGAGCTGCGCCATGTCGGCGTGTCCTATTCGGTGGTCAAGGCGATCGGCGATCAGGCGTCGAAGGACCTCGGCTTCAAGGTGACGATGCAGAATCTCGACACCTCGGCCGCCATCAACCGCTTCATCACCCAGCCCGATTCGGTTGACATCGCCGACGTCGAGGGCTGGCAGGCGAAGCTCGCCACCCGCCGCGGCGTGATCCAGGGCATCGAGGTCGCCAAGATCAAGCAGTTCGACAACATCCTGCCGATCTTCACCAAGGGCGAGCTCGACGGGAACGTCGTCTCGCGCCAGGGCATCTCGCCCTATCAGGCGATGTACATCGAAGAGCCCGATTCGCGGGAGCTGCATGAGGGCGTCACCGAGTGGGCGACCTTCCTGCCGCAGGTCTACAACGCCGACTCGATCGGCTACCGCCCCGACCTCATCGGCCGCGACATCACCGAGTGGAAGGAGCTGCTAAACCCCGAGTTCAAGGGCAAGGCCGCCATCCTCGACGTGCCGGCGATCGGCATCATGGACGCCGCTCTCTGCTTCGAGAGCGCCGGCATGATCCAGTACGGCAACAAGGGCAACATGACCCGCGACGAGATCGACAAGACGATCGAGGCGCTGATCGCCCTGAAGCGCGACGGCCACTTCCGTGCCACCTGGACGACCTTCGACCAGTCGGTGCAGCTGATGGCCGCGGGCGAGGTCATCATCCAGTCGATGTGGTCGCCGGCCGTCGCCGCCGTCCGCGTGAAGGACATCCCCTGCGTCTACGCGCCGGTCAACAAGAAGGACGGCAAGGAAGGCTATCGCGGCTGGTGTAACGGCATGGCGCTGATGGGCCATCTCGAAGGCAAGAAGCTGGAGGCCGCCTACGAGTACCTCAACTGGTACCTGTCCGGGTGGCAGGGCGGTTTCGTCGCCCGCTACGGCTACTACAGCCCGGTGCCGTCGACGGCGAAGGAGTACCTGACTCCGGCGGAGTGGGAGTACTGGTACGAGGGCAAGCCCGCCAGCGAGGTCATCCTCGACCCCTATGGTGTGCCCATGGAACAGCCGGGCGCCAAGCGCGACGGCGGATCGTTCGTCGAGCGCGTCACCAACATCTCGTGCTGGAACACGCTGATGGACGAGGCGCAGTACATGAACAAGCGCTGGAACGACTTCAAGGTCGCGTAAGGCGATCTGAACCATGGACGGGCCGGCTCAGGCCGGCCCGTTCCGTCCCCCGCTTACCCTCCCGAGAGAGTGTCATGAGGCTGCCCCGAAGCCTGGTCGGCTGGTTCTACGTCTCACCGCTGATGCTGGTGCTGATCCCGTTCTTCGTCCTGCCCATGGTCGTGATCATCACGGCCAGCGTGCTGGAGGGCGACGGATTCGGCGGCATCATGCCGTTCTTCACCACCCAGAACTATATCGACGTCTTCGGGTCCGGCCTGACGTTCAACCTCTATTTCTCGACCATCAAGTTCACGATCCTCACCTGGGTCTTCTCGCTGATCATCGGGTTCTGGGTCGCCTACTTCCTGGTCTTCCACGTCAAGAACCAGCTTCTGGCGATCGGCCTGTTCCTGGTCTGCACGGTTCCGTTCTGGACCTCGAACATCATCCGCATGATTTCGTGGATTCCGCTGCTGGGTAAGGAGGGGCTGGTGAACATGATCCTCCAGGGCCTGGGGATCATCGACAAGCCATTGGAATTCCTTCTCTTCTCCGACTTCGCGGTGGTCGTCGCCTACGTCCACCAGCTCACGATCTTCATGATCGTCCCGATCTTCAATTCGATGGCCCGCATCGACAAGCGGGTGGTCGAGGCCGCGCTCGACGCCGGTGCCAGCCGCTTCGACATCATGCGCTACATCATCGTGCCCTTGTCCAAGAGCGGTATGGCCCTGGGATCGATCTTCGTCGTGTCGATCGTCATGGGCGACTTCTTCGTCGTCCGCGTGATGAGCGGCGGCGGGTCGGCCTCGGTCGTCGCGGCGCTCTATGAAGACATCTCGGTCCTCCAGTATCCGCCGGCGGCAGCCAACGCCGTGGTGCTGGTCCTGGTGGTGATGCTGATGATCGGGCTGATCCTGAGAACCGTCGATATCCGCCGGGAGATCGCACGATGACCACCACCGTCGAGCATCCGCATCGCCGCCGCCCCACGCGACGCCGGGAGGGCCGCCCCTGGACCTTCTACGTCCTGGCCGGCGTATTCATCGCCTATGTGCTGGCGCTCTACGGTCCGATGTTCTGCATCTACCTGCTGTCGTTCCAGGACATCCGGGGCGGCCTCGTTTTCCCGATGAAGGGGTTCTCGCTGCACTGGTTCAACGACCTGTTCACGCAGGTCAGGACCGGCGACGTGAAGGGCGGCTTCCAGCGGTCGATCCAGCTTGCCCTTCTGGTCACGGTCATCACCGTGGTCGTTTCCTTCATCGCCGGCTTGGCCTTCCGTCGCCGTTTCCGGGGCGACAGCATCGTCTTCTACCTGATGATCGGAAGCCTGGTGGCACCGGGGCTGGTGCTCGGCATCGGCGTCGGCCTTCTGTTCCAGTATTTCGGCGTTTCGCCGCACTGGACCACCTCGGCGCTCGGCGCCCAGCTCTCCTGGACGCTGCCCTTCGGCGTGCTGATCATGTTCGCGGTGATGTCGCGCTTCGACCGCTCCTGGGAAGAAGCGGCGCGCGATCTGGGCGCCACGCCGTGGCAGACGATCTGGCTGGTGATCGTGCCGATCCTCACCCCAGGCATCGTCGCCGTGGCGCTGTTCGGCTTCACCCTCTCCTACGACGAATTCGCCCGCACGCTGCAGACGTCGGGCTCGCTCAACACCCTGCCGCTCGAGATCTGGAGCATGACGCTCAACGTCACGTCTCCGTCGCTCTACGCGCTGGGTACCGTCACCACGATCGTCTCCTTCGTCATCATCGGCATCTGCCTCGGAACGATCGCTCTCATCCAGAAGCGGCGCACGCAGCGCGCCGCCACCCACTGAACGAGGACGACGCATGTCAACCGAACGGAGACAAGGCGATATCGAGCTCGCGGGCGTCGGCAAGCGCTACGACGACATCGTCGCGGTCGAAGGCATCAATCTCAAGATCCCGGACGGCGCCTACTGCTGCTTCCTGGGACCGTCCGGCTGCGGCAAGACGACGATCCTGCGCATGATCGCCGGCCATGAGGACCCGACCTTCGGCGATATCCTGATCGGCGGCGAAAACGTGGTCGGGATGGCCCCGATCGAACGGCGCACGGCGATGATGTTCCAGTCCTACGCGCTGTTCCCGCATCTGTCGGTGCGCGACAACATCGCCTTCGCCTTGAGAGTCCGCGGCGTGCCGAAGGCCGAGCGCTACAAGGCGGCCGACGAAATGATCGAGAAGGTACAGCTGACCGAGCTCGCACACCGGCTGCCCGGCCAGCTTTCGGGCGGGCAGCAGCAGCGCGTCGCGTTGGCCCGCGCCGCCATCACCGGACCGCGCGTTCTGTTGCTGGACGAGCCGCTCTCGGCCCTCGACGAACAGCTCCGCATCCAGATGCGCCAGGAGCTCCGGCGCATGCAGCAGGACCTGGGCATCACCTTCATCCACGTCACCCACACGCAGCTCGAAGCCATCGCGCTCGCCGACCTCGTCGTGGTCATGGAGAGGGGCAAGATCAAACAGGCCGGCGGCGCGCGGGAAGTCTACGTCTCCCCCCACGACCGCTATGTCGCCGAATTCCTGGGCGGCCAGAACGTCCTGAGCGGCAAGGTGGAAAAGGTCAACGGCGCCTCGCTGGTCATGCGCGGCCCCAAGCTGGAGGGCTTCGAGGTACCCGTCGCCGGAAAGACCGCCGTCACCCAGGGAGACAAGGTGGATATCGCCGTCCGTCGCGACGACATCCGCCTGCTCCGGCCGGAATCGGCCGCGATCGCACCGGGCAATCCGCACCTGTCCACGCGGGTCCAGGCGATCGAATACCAAGGGTATTTCGTCAAGGTCATGCTGGATGCGATCGGCGACGACGAATTCGTCGCCTACGTCACCGAGCGCGACTTCTTCAGTGACCCGCTCAAGGTGGGCGACATCGTCGTCGCGACCTGGCAGAGCGACCACACCCTGTTGCTGGCCTGACGCCCGCTCACAGTTCCGTCAATCCCAGACCTTTCGAGGAATCAACATGCAGATAGCGCTGACGCTCAACGGCAAAGAGGTCTCGGCGGAGGTCCGCCCGTCTCTTCTGCTGTCCGAGTTCCTTCGCGAGCAGCTCGGCCTCACCGGCACACATGTCGGCTGCGACACCAGCCAGTGCGGCGCCTGCGTGGTTCATGTCGACGGCGTGTCGATGAAAAGCTGCACGATGCTGGCCGTCTCTGCCGCCGGCACCGCTGTCACCACCATCGAGGGGCTGGCCCAGGGCGATGTGCTGCACCCGATGCAGCAGGCCTTCCACGAATGCCACGGCCTGCAATGCGGCTTCTGCACCCCGGGCATGGTGATGAGCGCGATCGAGTTCGCCGAGACCACGCCGGAACCGACCGAAGAGAAGGCGCGGGCTTGGCTGGAAGGCAATATCTGCCGCTGCACCGGCTATCAGAACATCATCGACTCGATGCTGGCGGGCGCCGCCAAGATGAAGTCGACCCAGGCAGGAGCGTAATCCCATGAGCAGCGCCACCGGTATCGGCGTCCCTCTGCGCCGCAAGGAAGACAAGAGGTTTCTGACCGGCCGCGGCAACTATGTCGCCGACATGAAGCTGGCCGGCATGGTCCAGGCGGTCTTCGTCCGCTCGCCCCATGCCCACGCCCTGATCAAGGGCATCGACACCGCGTCGGTGATGGGGATGGACGGCGTCGTCGCGGTGCTGACCGGCGAGGATCTCGCCACCGACGGCGTCGGCGGCATCCCCTGCGGCTGGGGCATTACCGGCAAGGGCGGCGTGGCGATGAAGGAGCCGCCGCATCCCGCCATGGCCCAGGGCAAGGTCCGTCATGCCGGTGAAGCCGTCGCCATGGTGATGGCCGAGACCCTGGAGCAGGCCCGCGAGGCGGCCGAGGCCCTGGTGGTCGATTACGATCCGCTGCCGGCGGCGGTCGGCGTGCTCGACGCGATGCATTCGTCCGCGCCGCAGCTGTTCGACGATGTTCCCGGCAACCTCTGCTACGACTGGGACGTCGGCAACGAACGGGCGACCGACGCCGCGTTCGCCAAGGCGGCGCACATCTCCTCGATCAGCCTGGTCAACAACCGGCTCATCCCCAACGCGATGGAACCGCGGGCGGCGATCGGCGAGTTCAATCCGGGCACCGGCGACTACACCCTGTGGACGACCAGTCAGAACCCGCATGTCATCAAGCTGCTGATGGGGAATTTCGTCCTCAACATTCCGCAGCACAAACTGCGGGTCGTGGCCCCGGACGTGGGCGGCGGCTTCGGGGTGAAGAGCTTCCACTACCCCGAGGAGACGCTGGTCACCTGGGCCTCGTCGAAGATCCGCCGCCCGGTCAAGTGGGTGTGCGAGCGGAGCGAGGGCTTCCTGTCCGACGCCCATGCCCGCGACCATGTGACGACCGCCGAGCTGGCGCTCGACGAAGACGGCAAGTTCCTCGGCCTCCGCGTCAAGACGGTCGCCAATATGGGCGCCTATCTCTCGACCTTCGGACCCAACATCCCGAGCAACCTCTACGGTCTGCTGCTCGCCGGCGTCTACACCACCCCGGTGATCTACTGCGAAGTGAAGGCGGTGTTCACCAACACCCTGCCGGTCGATGCCTATCGCGGCGCGGGCCGGCCGGAGGCGACCTTCGTGCTGGAACGCCTCGTCGACATCGCCGCCACCGAGATGGGGATCGCCAAGGACGAGATCCGGCGCCGCAACATCATTCCCAAGGAAGCCTATCCGTATCAGACGCCGGTGATCATGGAATATGACAGCGGCGATCCGGCGGGCTGCCTGGACAAGGCATTGGAAGCGGCCGACTGGGCGGGCTTCGCCGACCGCAAGGCGGCATCCGCAGCCGAGGGCAAGCTGCGCGGCATCGGTCTCTGCACCTATATCGAGGCCTGCGGTCTGGCTCCGTCACGCATCGCCGGCAGGCTCGGCGCCCGCGCCGGCCTTTATGAAAGTGCGGCGATCCGCGTCCATCCCACCGGGGACATCAGCGTCTTCACCGGCTCCCATACCCATGGGCAGGGCCACGAGACGACCTTCGCCCAGATCGTTTCCGAACAGCTCGGCGTCCCGGTCGACAAGATCGACATCGTGCACGGCGACACGGCCAAGGTGCAGTTCGGCATGGGCACCTATGCCTCCCGGTCGCTGGCGGTGGGCGGCGTCGCCCTGGCCAAGGCCGGCGACAAGATCATCGCCAAGGGCAAGAAGATCGCCGCTCATATGCTGGAGGCGTCAGAGTCCGACATTGAGTTCGGCGGCGGCGAATTCCGCGTCGCAGGCACCGACCGCGCCAAGAGCTTCGCCGAGATCGCTCTCGCCGCCTACGTGCCGCACGACTATCCGCTGGAGGTGATGGAGCCGGGCCTCGAAGAGCAGGCGTTCTACGATCCGGTGAACTTCACCTTCCCCGGCGGCGCCCATATCGCCGAGGTCGAGATCGATCCCGAGACCGGTGTAGTCGACCTGGTCGCCTATACCGCGGTCGACGACGTCGGAACCGTCATCAACCCGCTGGTCGTCGATGGCCAGATCCATGGTGGTATCGCTCAGGGCGTGGGCCAGGCGCTGTTCGAGAACTGCGTCTACGACGACGAAAGCGGGCAGCTTCTGTCGGGCTCGTTCATGGACTACTGCATGCCGCGCGCCGACGATCTGCCGCGCATGACGGTCGCCACGCACATCACCGCCTGCGCCCACAACGCGCTCGGCGTGAAGGGCTGTGGCGAAGTCGGGACCATCGGGTCGCCGGCAACCGTGATGAATGCCGTTGTCGACGCCCTCGCCCACCTTGGCGTCACTCACGTCGACATGCCGGCCTCGCCGAACCGCATCTGGCGGATCATCCACAATGCCCAATCGGCCATGGCCGCCGAGTAAGGGGAGGAACGAACCGTGAAGGACTTCGTTTATCACCGCCCGAGCAGCCTCGACGAGGCGACGGGCCTTCTGGCCGGGGCGGAAGACGCCAAGCTGCTGGCCGGCGGCATGACGCTGCTGCCGACGATGAAGCAGCGGCTGGCGATGCCCTCCGACATCATCGACATCTCGGGCCTTTCCGGCCTGTCGGGCATTACCGTGACCGCCGACTCGGTGGAAATCGGCGCCGCCACCAAGCATGCGGCGGTCGCGTCCTCCGCCGAGGTCCAGGCCGTCATCCCGGCGCTGGCCAAGCTGGCGGGCGGGATCGGCGACCCACAGGTCCGCAACCGCGGCACCATGGGCGGATCGGTGGCCAACAGCGATCCGGCCGCCGACTACCCGGCCGCGGTGCTGGGGCTCGGCGCCACCATCGTCACCGACCGCCGGTCGATCGACGCCGACTCGTTCTTCACCGGGCTGTTCGAAACCGCCCTGGAAGAGGACGAGATCATCACCAAGATCGTCTTCCCGATCCCGGAAGCGGCGGCCTACGTCAAGTTCCCCAGCCCGGCTTCGCGCTATGCCCTGGTCGGCGTCTTCGTCGCCAAGACCAAGGGCGGACTCCGCGTTGCCGTCACCGGCGCCGGTCCCTGCGCGTTCCGTGCGACCGACTTCGAAACCGCACTGGCGAAGGAGTTCTCGCCGACGGCTCTGGCCGGCGTGACGGTCCCCGCGGATGGCCTCAACGCCGATATCCACGCCGATGCCGAATACCGCGCGCATCTGGTCGGCGTGACCGCGCGCCGGGCCGTGGCCGAAATCGCCAATGGTGGTGCCGCCTGATGGATCCCGACGCATCAGCAAGCTGGACCGAAGGCGATAAGGAGGCAGGCGCTCTCGCGCGCCTGCCTGCCACCGCCCTGATCGAGGGGTACGCCAAGGGCGACTTCACCCCCAGCGAAGTGATCGAGGACGTGATCGCCGCGCTGGAGGTGGTCGATGCCCGCTGCAACGTCGTCGTCACGCCGATGTACGAGCAGGCACGGACGGCCGCGCGGGAAGCGACCGAAGCGTGGCGCAACGGAACTGCCACCGGCTCGCTGGCCGGCGTGCCGGTGTCGGTGAAGGACCTGGTCTTCGTGAAGGACGTCCCGGCCGCCGCCGGCGCGCCGACGCTGAAGGACTTCGTACCGGCGGAAGATGCGGCCATCGTCTCGGCGCTCCGCGCCGCCGGTGCCGTCCTCACCTGCAAGACCACGACCTGCGAGGCGGGCTACAAGCTGACCGCCGACAGCCCGTTGTCCGGTGTGACCCGCAATCCATGGCGGCTCGACCGCACCAGCGGCGGATCGAGCGGCGGCGCGGCGGCCGGTGTGGCGGCGGGCGCAGGCCCGCTGGCGGTCGGCACCGACGCGGTGGGTTCGATCCGGGTGCCGTCGTCGTTCTGCGGCGTCTTCGGGATCAAGCCGACCTTCGGCCTGGTGCCGCGGGCGCCGGGCTTCTTCCCGCCGTCATGGGGATCGCTCGCCCATACCGGTCCGATCGGCCGCACCGTCGCCGACGTCGCGCTGATGCTGGAGGTGATGGCGGGCTACGACTCCCGCGACGCGGTCAGCCTGCCGCAGCCGCCGCGCCGCTTCATGGACGCGCCGGACGATCTGTCCGGCGTGCGGATCGCCTTCAGCCCCGACTTCGGCTATGCGGCGATCGACCCTGAAGTCCGTTCGGCCTTCGAAACCGCGGTCGTGACGCTGGCGGGGCTGGGCGCGGAGATGATCGACGACCGGCCGACGATCGAACCGGACATCCTCGAGCAGATCCTGAAGCCGATCGGCTACACGGAGCAGGCGTCCGCGGTGAACGGCAGGCCCGAGGCGGAGCTCGCCCTGTCTGAGCCCGAATTCGTCGCGGTGGTCAAGTCGGGCCGGGTCTATCGCGGCACCGACTACATGGACGCCACCCACCGCCGGGCGCAGCTTCGCAAGGCGTTCCACGGACTGTTCCAGCGCGTCGACGCCCTGGTGACGCCCACGGTCGCGGTGACCGCCTTCGCCGCCGGCACCATCGGCGTCGATGAGATCGACGGCGTGGCGGTCGACCGGCATCTCGGCTGGTCGCCGTTCTCCTGGCCGATCAACCTCGCCGGCCTGCCGGCCGCGAGCATCCCGTGCGGCTTCGATTCGAACGGTCTGCCGATCGGCCTTCAGGTGGTGGCGCCATGGCTCGACGAACCCCGCATCTTCGCGATTGCCCGCGCCTTCGAGGCGGCGGCTCCTTGGGCCGACCGCTGGCCCGGCTTCACCGGACCGGCATGACCTGTCAGCCCACCGGCTCGGTCGACTTGGCGCTTTGCATCAGGTCGGCCGGCGGTGGAGCGTGGGCCTGGGCATCGAGCTTGAGGTAGCGCGCGAGGTAGTCCGCCAGTGCCGCCGCAGCAGGCGTGGTCGCGCCTGGTGCCCGATAAAGCAGCAGATCGACGGTCGGCAGCGGCGGGAAGTATTCCTGGACGCCGAGCTGGCGCATGCCGTGAACGAGAGCCGAGCGCCCCAGCACCGTAACCGCCATTCCGGCGAAGACCGCAGCCTGCAGACCGCCCACGCTTTCGCTGACGCAGGCGACCCGCCACCGCCGCCCGGCGCGTTCCAGGCATTCGATGGCGTGGTCGCGATAGATGTTCCCTGACGGCAGCAGCGCCAGCGGAACCGGGTTGCTGAGATGGGTGTTGTGATGCTCGCTCTCGACCCAGATGAGCTGCTCCTGGCGCACCACTTCGCCACCCGAAAAGCCGCGCATGCGCGTCACCAGGGCGATGTCGATGGTGCCGCGATGAACGAGATCGACCAACGGCGCGCTCAGGGCGCAGCGAAGCTCGACCTGGATGCGGGGGAAGGTCTGCTGGAAGAGGGCCAGGATCGACGGAAGCAGGTAGGCCGCGTAAAGGTCCGGCGTCCCCAGCACGACATGGCCTTCGATCTCCGGCTGCGACAGCCGCGCCACCAACTCGTCGTGCAGCCTGAGAATGGATTTGGCGTAGGCGAGCAGCAGTTCGCCGTCCACCGTTAAAGTGGGGCGCCGATTTTCAGGATCGAACAGCTCCTTCCCCGTCATCTCCTCGAGCTTGCGGAGCTGCAAGGTGATGGCCGGTTGCGTACGTCCCAGCCGGCGCGCCGTCTCGGTCACGCTGCCGGTCTCGGCGACAAGCTGAAACGAGCGCAGGATGCGGATGTCGAGACTGATCGGGATCATGCGGCGATCCGGCTATCCTGCCTTTGGGGAACGGACTGGCCCTGAAAGGTAGCAAGATCTGCGCCGACTGTTGAGCCCGCCTTCGACGCGCGCACTGCCACGAGCCGAATAGAAGTGGAAGCACCCCCTGGCGCCCCTTGACCAAATGCAAGGAGAGCGTGTGCTGCAATAGGCGGCATGCCGCTACGGAGAACGCGGCCACTGAACAATCTACTGGGATAAGAAATTAGTATTGAATTTGGTCAACATAGGCTGCTGGGATTAGGCTTACAAAATGAAGGGCTTTTCGGACGGCATCGACGTTCGGCCCAATAGCGGCGCCGCTTAAAGGACGATCGGCGGGCCGGCGACGGAGACCGACATGCCCGCACGGCGGCGCGCAGCTCTTGGGGAGGAAGGACAGGTCGGTGCAGGAAGCGAGCGAGGGGCGGACCACGTCCTCGGCGGCCGATGGGAATAGTGGAGGTGTCACTCAACCCCTGAAATTGCTGCTGGTCGACGATTCGGAGGACGATGCACTTCTGCTCGTGTCTCATTTACGGCGCAGCGGTTACGCGCCGCAGTACAGGCGGGTGGAATCGGCAGAGGGATTGAACGACGCGCTGGCTTCCTCCGTTTGGGACATTGCGCTCTGCGACATCAATATGCCGCGCTTCGATGCCAACTCGGCGATGGCAATCCTCAAGGCGCACGATCCCAATCTGCCCTGCATCGTCGCGTCGGGAACGATCGGCGAAGAACTGGCTGCGGACCTTGTCCGGGGTGGCGCGGCCGACCTCGTTCTCAAGACGAACCTGGCACGACTGGTGCCCGCCATACAGCGCGAGATTGTGAGCGCCGGTGTCCGTCGGGATCAGGAAGCCCGCGCGCGAGAAGTCGATCTTCTACTCGCCGTCACGCGGTCCGTCGCCGAGGCCGCCGACTTCGACGGCTTGCTCCAGGACGTTCTGGCCCGAGTCTGCGAAGACATGGGTTGGGCTTATGGCGAGGCATGGCTTCGCGATCCCAAGAGCCGGCGGTTCCGGTTGTCCGGGCCCTCGTATACCGCTTCCGATTTGGACCACACCTTCCGTGAGGCGTCCGATGAGATGACGGTGGCGAGCGACGCGGGGCCGGTCGGTCGCGCCGCCAAAAGCCGCCGGCCTGTATGGATCGGAGACGCCACCGCCGAAACGCACGGCATCACGCCGCGCCGGAAGCAGGTGATCGCTGCAGGCTTTCGCGCAATTCTGGCCGTTCCCATCGTCTCGGAAGACGAGGTGCTCACGGTGCTGGTCTTCATGATGACCACGCCGCTGGAACGCAACGACCGGCAGGTGGCGATCGTTTCCGCCGTCTCCCTGCAGCTTGGCTCGCTGTTCGCGCGGAAGAGGGCGGAAGCCCGCCTTCGTGACGCCGTGGAGAGCCTGCCTTACGGCTTCGCCCTGTTCGACGGCGACGACCGCTTGTCTCTGTGCAACGACAATTACCGAGACTATCTCGGGTGGATCGAAGACGACGGGATGAGCGACAAGACCTTCCCCGAAATTCTCCGTGCATCGGCTTCGGTGATTCACGAGAGCGTCTTCGGTGGCGATCGCGACGAATGGTTCCGCTGGCGGATGGGGCAGCATATCTATCCGAGCGACCCGATCGAGATCCGCTATGTCGACGACCGATGGGCATGGGTTCTGGAACGGCGCACGCGGGAAGGCGGTACCGTCACCACCAGTGTCGACGTTACGGACCTGAAGCATGTCGAGGAAGCGCTTCGCGACCGCGAGCGCGCGCTGGAACGCGCCCTTGCCATACAGTCAGGCATTCTGAACGCCTTGCCGGCCCAAGTCGCGCTTCTGGACTCGGCCGCCGTCGTCATGGAAGTCAACGACCGCTGGCGAGCGCTCACGACAGCCCCCGATGGTCAAGGCGCCGTCGTCGGAGCCGACTATGTCGAACGGTGCCGCAATGGAGTTGGATTCTACGGCGCAGCCGGCACCGAGATCGCTGATGGGATCCGCTCGGTGCTCGCCGGGGAGCGGGAGAGCTACTCGCTCGAATATCCCTTTTCGGGTCACGAAACCGAGGGCTGGAACTCGTTGATGGTGGCGCCGATGGCCGATGGCGCGGTGGTGATGCATATCGACATCACGGACAGAAAGCGCGCGGAGCTGGCGCTGGCCGAAAGCGAAGCGCGCTTCCAGAACATTGCAACCAACCTGCCGGGTTTCATCTTCCGGCGGCGCCGATCGCCGGACGGACAGAACCGCTTCATCTATGTAAGCCCCTCGGTACAGGAATTCTTCGGAATTCCCCCCGACGACTTCCTTGCCGACGGTGAAATTTTCAACCGGACGATCGAACCGGAGGATGTCGACCGGTTTCTCGAAGAGTCGGAACGGTCGGCCCGGGACTTGACGCCCCTGGAAATCGAATACCGGGTCAATGCGGGCAAGCCTAACCAGCGTTGGCTACGCTCGCTTTCCCGGCCCCAGCGCCTTCCAGACGGCTCCACGCAATGGGACGGTATCGGCCTCGACGTTACCGACCAGAAACTTGCAGAGGAAAGGCTCAACCATCTCGCCCTTCACGACCCCCTGACCGAGCTCCCCAACCGCTCGCTGTTCGAACAGCACTTGCAGCAGGCGATTCATCAGTGGGAACGGGGCGAAGACCAACTGGCCATTCACTATGTCGACCTCGATCACTTCAAGGACGTCAACGACACGTTCGGACACGAGGCCGGGGATCGGGTGATCGCCGCCGCGGGCCAGCGGCTGCGAAGTCTGGTTCGGCGGAGCGACATCGTTGCGCGGTTGAGCGGCGATGAATTCGCGGTCTTGCAGTTGAATTTGGCGGGCGTCGACGACGCCGCCATCCTGGCCGAGAAAGTCGTCGACCATTTCAGCGCTGCGCTCATGATCGACGATCTCCGTATCACCATCGGCGCCAGCGTCGGCATCGCGATCCTGAACCAGGACCCTTCGGACACCGACAGGACTGGACCGCCCCTACCCGGCGATCTTCTGGCCCGTGCCGACATCGCCATGCACGAGGCCAAGGCGGCCGGACGCAGCACCTTCCGATTCCACGCGCACGAGATCGCGGCCCAGACTCGCGCCCGCATGATCATGCGCCAGTCTCTCCATGACGCACTCGAGAATCAGGAGTTCCGCCTCCACTACCAACCCCAGGTCGACCTGCGCACCGGAAAAATCGCCGGCTCCGAGGCGCTGATCCGCTGGGAGCATCCGGAACGCGGTCTGCAACGGCCCGATCTGTTCATGGCGATCGCAGAAGACTCCGGCTTGATCGTGCCGATTGGTGAATGGGTCCTGAAAGAAGCCTGCCGCCAGTCGATGGAATGGCGAGACGCCGGCTATCCCGCCCTTCCCGTGTCCGTCAACGTTTCTGCCGTCCAGATCATTCGCGGCGACTTCTACCGCACAGTCCGTCGTGTTCTCGATGAAACCAGGCTCAAGCCCTGGCTCCTGGAACTCGAGCTCACGGAGACCTCGGTGATCACGGGTTCGGACACGGTGATGGAATGCCTGCATCGGCTTGACGACATCGGCGTCCGAATGGCGATCGACGACTTCGGAACCGGCTACTCTTCCTTTCAGTATCTCAAGACGTTCCCCGCGACGAAGCTGAAGATCGATCAGTCTTTCGTCCGCGATATGACCGTGGACTCGAGCGACGCTTCGATCGTCCGGGCGATCATCGAGGTGGGGCGCAGCCGAGGCTTCGTGGTCGTTGCGGAAGGCGTCGAGACCGAGGAACAGACGGCATTCCTCTGCGACGAGGGCTGCACCTTCGCCCAAGGCTACCACTTCAGTCGGCCGCTTCCGGCATCGGACTTTGGCGACCTCCTGCGAAGAGGCGCGACATTCCCGGTTGCCTCTCACGGACCTCCTTCGGACGGGAAGCTGGATTGAGCGACGGAGCGGACGAACAAGGTGACGCAGCGAATGGTTCATGGCCGAGCCATCCCGATTCGGGTCAGCTTCTGCTCGTCAGGACGATGCAGGCGGTCGGCAAGGCGGAAGGCTTCGCCGACGCTCTGAAGCTGACGGTCGATCACATCTGCCAAACCACCGGCTGGCCATACGGAGAAGCCTGGGTTCCCGATCCCAGCGGCGAACGGATCGTCCTGAGCGGGGCCTGGAGCGGCAGCGAACAGTATTTCGCCACGAGACGGCAACTTTCGGATCGTCAGAGCTTCGCCCCGGGTGACGGTCTGATCGGGCAGGTGTGGCGGTCGCAGGTTCCCGCCTGGGAAACAGGCGATGCGGCGACCCCGGCCGATCACCACGACGTTTCGCACAGCCACGGAAACATCCGGTTCCGCGAACGTCTTGCCATCCCGATCGTCGCTGGGGAAGAAACGCTGGCCGTCCTGGTTTTCGGCCTTACCGCCGAGCGGCATGCGGATCCGCGTGCCGTAGAAATAATTGCGGGGGTCGCAGCCCAGGCGGGCATCTTGTTCCAGCTGCGACGCAGCGAGGAAATGCTGCGCCAAGCCAATGCCGAGCTCGAGTCCTTCGCCTACTCCGTCTCGCACGATCTTCGGGCGCCGCTACGCGCGATGGGCGGATTCAGCGATATCCTGCTCACCGACTACGCTGAAGTCCTGGACGAAACCGGCCGCGACTACGTGAAGCGGATCAGCAGGGCAGCGCAGCAAATGGCGACCCTGATCGACGCGATCCTGAGCCTGTCGCGTGTCGCCCGGAGCGACCTGCATCGTCAGTCGATCGACCTCAGCGCCCTCGCCGAGGACGTCGTTCAGGATTTAAGGATGAGCGAGCCGGCCCGTGTCGTCGACGTCCGTATCGCGCCCGGCTTGACGGCCTATGGCGACCGGCGGCTTCTGCGGGTGCTGCTTCAGAACCTGCTCGGCAACGCATGGAAATTTACCGGCAGGAAGCCCGATGCGCGTATCGAGTTCGGCCTCGATACCGACAGGGCGGAGAACGCGTTCTTCGTCCGCGACAACGGAGCGGGTTTCGAGATGGCTTACGCGGACAAGCTCTTTCGTCCGTTCCAGCGCTTGCACGGCGCCGACGAATTCCCCGGCACGGGCGTGGGGCTCGCTACCGTGGCCCGCATCGTCCACCGGCATGGCGGCTGGATCGAAGCCGAGGGCGCGGTGGACAGTGGCACTGTCTTTCGCTTTACTCTTTGAGCGGTGTCAGCTCCGCGCCATCCCTTTAAATCATTCACGCGACTAAAGAGATAGGCTCGTGGACACGAACTATTTGCTGTTGGTCGAGGACAATCCCGACGACGAAATCCTGACTTTGCGTGCTCTCGAGAAACACAGCGTCGCCAACCGCGTCGTCGTGGTCCGGGACGGCGCCGAGGCACTCGACTATCTGTTCGGAACCGGCGACCATGCCGGCCGCGACCTCTACGAGAAACCGACCGCCGTTCTTCTCGACCTCAAGCTCCCGAAGATCGACGGCCTTCAAGTTCTGAAAGCGATTCGCACCGATCCGCGGACCAAGCTGCTTCCCGTCGTCGTGCTGACATCGTCGGACGAGCAGCGCGATCTGATCGAAAGCTACAATCTCGGAGCCAACAGCTATGTCCGGAAGCCGGTCGAGACGAACGAACTCACCGCCGCGATCGGTCAACTCGGCCTTTACTGGCTGATCCTGAACCGCCGTCCGGACTGACGGCACCGTCACCGCTTCCGGAGAACTCGACCAATGGCCCCAGATCCCTCACGCCTCGCCATCAATCAGGCGACGGTCCGGCCGCAATGGACTCTCGCGCAAGCGATCGAAGGCTTCGCGCGCCAGAACGTGCGCGGCATCGCCGTCTGGCGCGACAAGCTCGCCGAGTGCGGGGTCGAGGAGGCGGCGACGATGCTGCGTGACCACGGCATGACCGTAACCGGCCTGTGTCGCGGCGGCATGTTCCCGGCTGCCGACGCTGCCGGGCTGCAGGCGGCCCTCGACAACAACAAGCGGGCGATCGAGGAGGCGCACGCCATCGACGCCCGTTGCCTGGTTCTCGTCGCGGGAGGCCTGCCCGAGGGATCGAAGGACATTTCCGGCGCGCGGCGGATGGTTGCGGACGGGTTAGCGGAAATCCTGCCGTTCGCCCGGTCCGCCGGCGTACCGCTGGCGATCGAGCCGCTACATCCGATGTATGCTGCCGACCGCTGCTGCGTGAATACGATCGGCCAGGCCAACGACCTGTGCGATGCGCTGGGCGCCGGTGTCGGTATCGCCGTCGACGTCTACCATCTGTGGTGGGACCCGGCGCTGGAGGCTGGCATCCGCCGCGCCGGCAAGGAACGCATCCTCGCCTTCCATATCTGCGACTGGCTGGTCCCGACGACCGACCTGCTGCTCGACCGCGGGATGATGGGGGACGGCATCATCGACATCCCCCGTATCCGGGGCTGGGTGGAAGCGACCGGCTATGACGGTTTCCACGAGGTCGAGATTTTCTCGAAGGATAACTGGTGGCAGCGCGACGCCGACGAGGTCGTCACGGTGTGCCGGGAACGCCACGGGACGGTCTGCTGACGCCTCTCACACAGGCGCCAGCATCGTCAGAACGCCGGGCAGTGCCGCGGCGAACTTCGCCACCGTCGCAAACGAGACTTTCCGGGGCCGAGGCGGATACAGGAATACGCGGATCGCTTCCCGTGTTTCGACCCAACCGGCGCGACCCCTGACGAGAGCGGCGAGGATCGGTGTCGCCATGCGCGCGATCATGGTCTCCAGCGCGAATTCAGGCTCGACCCGGCGCGGACCGCCCCACCGCATCCACGCCCATTGCGACTGTCGGCAAGGACTAGGCATCGGCCTATAGGCCGCCATCATCCGCGACACGGCCTTCCGTTTCCGACGCCGCACGACCGCCCCCCGAACGTGCAGCGCCATCGCCCATGTCGTCATCGGAACGCTGATCGCGATGATCGCCAGGGTCATTAGCCGGAATTCGTCCATGGCCGCTCCGTGAAGTGAGGAAAGATCGCGCCTCCCGCAGCGGAAACCGAGCGCCGAACGCTCTGCTCGAAGAAAGGTTCCGGGGAAAGTCATCGAAGCTCATGGTCATCGTCTCTATGGCGGCGCCGGAATCGGGTCAATTCTGCCTCCGTGCCTATGCATAAGGACGTAGGCGCCCGACATGGCATAGCCGAAAGGCGAATAAACCAGGGCCGAATGGCCCCACCGTTACACTTAAGGCGAGCGAAACAGGCCTTGTGATTCCAGCTGGATGCCGGAATGCATTGCAGTAACGGCTTATCTTTGCAGGGCGGTCCGGGCTAACACGCGGGCGCGACGGGAGTTGCGCCGACCAACGGCCTAAATTTGCAGAAAACTTCTGCAGAAATGCATAGTCCTTTTGTTGTGCGCTCGACCGCCTCCAAACCGACATTTCCATGGTTTCCGATGGACGCGAGGCTTTTGGCCCCCGTATCATCCTCTGCGGGAGGAAGAGGCGCGTGGTCGTCGCGCGACTTTCGAGAGGGGGTATCGATGAGACTTGCAGTCCTTGCCAGCACGGCATTGGCGTTCCTGGCCTTCGCCGTCACCGCACACGCCGCCGACCCCGTTGTCATCGGGCAGGTCAAGACGGTCACGGCCCCGACCCATATCGAGCGGGACGGCGATTCCCTGGCTGCGGCCGTGGGATCGGCCGTATACCAGAGTGACGTCATCGTCACCGGCGCCGGCGGATCGGTCGGAATCACCTTCAAGGACAATTCCCTGTTCTCGGCAGGGCCCGACAGCCGCATCGCTCTGGAGCAGTTCCGCTTCGACTCTTCGAAGATGAGCGGCAATTTCCTCGCCTCGGTCGAAAAGGGAACTTTGTCGGTCGACTCCGGGGACATCGCCCGCGGCAGCCCCGACGCGATGAAGATCAAGACGCCGAGCGCGATCCTGGCGGTGCGCGGCACGGCGTTTCTGATCAAGGTCGGGGAGAACTGATCGTGGCCGCTGGACAATTGCTCGCCCGCACCCTCGCCGCCCTGGTCATCCTCACCTGCGGCGCCTGTGCGCAACGGGACCTCTTCGTCGTCGTCCCCGACAGCGACGGACATATCGGCTCGATCACCGTCTCCAAGCCTGATGGAACCGGTGGCCGCACCTTGAATACCGCCTATGCCGCGGCCTCCGCATCGGAGAGCGGCGTCGAGGACACCGAAGTCAGTCAGCAGGAGGTCGAGACGACCTTCGGCCAGGCGATCGCGGCGCGGCCGGTGCCGCCGCGCAAGTTCGTCCTCTACTTCCTGAGCGACAGCGAAAACTTGACCCCCGATTCGATCGCCAAGTTCGAAGAGGTTTTCGCCGACATCGCCCGCCGCCCCGTCTATGAGGTGGAGGTCGTCGGCCATACCGATCGTGCCGCCGAGGACCGCTACAACGACCCGCTCTCGCTCCAGCGCGCGGAGCGGGTACGCCAGATGCTGGTCGATAGGGGCCTGGAATGGGACCACATCTTCGCGACCGGGCGCGGCGAGCGCGATCCCGCGATCCCCACCGATGACGGCGTTCACGAACCGCTGAACAGACGGGTGGAGGTCGACGTCCGCTGATCCGAATCCTTGCGTCGTGATCAGGCGGGCGCCGGCGTCGCGCTTGCCTGATCGACGCGCGTCATGATCGGGATGCGGGACTGACCCGGCAATGTATTTCCCGCGGACTCCGACCGCGCAGCAGGTTCGCTTTCATGCCCTACACCGGCCGGAAGCCGTCGCGCTGATCGACGGGGACGTCCGGACCACCTACGCCGGGCTCGACCGCCAGATCGCAATCCTCTGGCACGCCTTCCAGGCATTGGGGCTCCGCAACGGCGAAACGGCGGCGGTCTCTCTGGCGCATCTCCATCACGAGCTTCCAGCGCTGCTGGCTTGCGAAGAGCTGGGAGTTGCGACCCTGTCGTTCGGCCACGGGGAAGACGACGTCGCCCCCTTCGCGCTGGCCGATCACATCCTTGCCGACCATCCTGTCCCGAAACGATACGCCGACAAGCAGCGCGACCTCTCGCCCGACGCATTCCAGTCCCTTCTCAAGACGCCGCTGGACGAGGACGCGCCGAAGGACCTGCCCGGCCCCGACGAACCCGCGCGGATCATCAGAACCTCGGGCACGACCGGGATTCAGAAGGCCATCGCCGTCAGCCGAGAAATCCTGGCGCGCCGCATCGGGCATTGCCGGGCAAATCTCAGCATCACCCGCACCACCCGCTATCTGATCACCTACCCGTTCTCCGTTGCGACAAGCTATCACGCGGCCTGCGCAAGCCTGTGGGCGGGCGGAACGGTCATCAAGGATCGGTCATCCCTGGTCGGAGGGCTGACCAGCCACGATCCGACACTGCTCATCTTTCTGCCCCGGGCGCTCTATGGAGTCCTGGAGACCCTGCCCGCCGACTTCGCGAAGCCGCCGTTCCTGGTCGTACGGACCCTGGGCGCGTCGCTGCCGCCGGCGATCCGCGAACGGCTGATGGAGCGCCTCGCGACCGAGGTGGTGGAAGGCTACGGCACCAACGAGACCGGCGCGATCTGCGAGATCAACGCCAGAAAGGTCGGCATGGTCATCCCCGGCGTCGAAGTGGGGATTGTCGACCAGGCGGGCAAGCCGGCCGGATTCGGGCAGCTTGGCCTGATTCGGGTCCGCAGCCGGCTGGTCGTCGACCGCTACCTCGATTCCGCCGAAACCACCGAACGCCACTTCAAGGACGGCTGGTTCCTCACCAACGACCTGGGCGTCATGGCCGGTCCCCGATCGCTGCAACTGCTCGGACGAGCCGACGATGTCGTCAATATCGGCGGCATCAAGGTCATGGCGCCGGCCCTGGAAGAGCGGATCATCGCCGACGCTCGCATCCGGGACACAGGTATCGCCTATCTGGCCGACCCGACCGGCAACGGCATTCTGAGCGTGGGCATCGTGCTGAAGGAAGGAGCCGCGGTGGAAGACGTCACTCCGGGAATCGAAGAACTGATCGAACCGGTCTGCAAGTCGTTCCGTATCGTCGTCCTACCGGCTGTTCCCCGCACCGCGTTCGGCAAGCTGCAGCGGCACATCCTCGCCAACACCATCGCCGAAGCCTTCAATGCGGCGAAGCCGGTCCCCGCAGGGAAAGCGAAGACAGGAAAGCGGCGGAAGGCGTGAAAACTCAGGACGCGCCGGCCGTATAGCGTACGGCCAGGATGGTGATGTCGTCCGACGGCTCCGCTCCCTCGGCATGGGCATGGATGTCGTCGGCGAGATGGCGAACGATCTCGGCCGGGGACCGGTCCAGCAGCGTCTCCAGCATCCGTCTGACCCGCTCGAGCGAATAGAGTTCCTGGGTCGTGCTGAGCGCTTCGGTGACACCGTCCGTGAAGAGGACGATGGTTTCGCCCGGCGCCAGCGTGACGTAGGTCGCGGGATACTCGAAATCGTCGAGCACGCAGAGGGGTGGACCGCCGTCACCGTCGAGAGACCGCGGGGGACCATCGGGACCGACCAGGATGGGAGCGTCGTGGCCGGCATTGCAGAAGGCGAGTTCGCCCGTCCGCACGTCCAGCAGGCCTGCGAGAACGGTAACGAACATCATCGTCGGGTTCTCGCGGGCGATCTCGGCATTGGCCAGCGTCATGATCTCGTCGATCGCGATGCGATTGCGCATGGCGCTGGATTTGTAGAGCGCCTTGGTCAGCGCCATGAACAGCGATGCGGGAACGCCCTTTCCGGACACGTCGCCGATCATGAAGTAGAGGTGGTTCTCGTCGACCATGGCGAAGTCGTAAAGGTCGCCGCCGACGGCGCGGGCCGGCTCGATCACCGCGTGAAGATCGAACTCCGAGCGATCAGGGAACGCCGGGAACTCGCGCGGCAGGATGCCCATCTGGATGGCGCGGGCGGCTTCCAGCTCGCCCTCCAGCTTCTGCGCCGCGGCCTTCTGTTCTTCGAGATCCGCCTGGAGCGCCCTGCGGGCGCGGTCCGCGGCACTCAAGGACGATCCCAGCATCACACCGAACAGAGCCAGGGTCCCAGCCCCCGGATAGGCGGCGTCGGCCAGCAACCCGGCGAAGTGATAGGCAGCCCAGGAAGCGGCGAAGAGAAGCGCCAGGGCCGCGGCCAACGGCAGCACCGACAGAGCCGGACGCAGCATCGGCACCAGCACGATCACCATCAATCCCGCCAGAGCCAGGGCCGCCACCTCGACCATCGTGGCATTGGGAACCCGCGCCAGCATGCGACCGGCGATCATCGTTTCCAGAAGCTGGGCATGGATCTCCACACCCGGCATGCGGGCCGCGACCGGCGTCGCGGGAAAGTCCGTCAAACCGACGCCGGTGCTGCCGAACAGGATGATCCGGTTGCCGAACGCGCTAGGATCGAGCGTACCGTCGAGAATGTCGGCGGCAGAGACAAAGCGCTCGTCCCGGTGCGGAGAGTAGTGAATCCAGACGCGACTGTCCGGCTCGGTCTCGAAGGCGATCTCGCCCGCACTGACCCCGGCGATGCCATGGCGGCCGCGGTGGACCGAGAAGAAAGGCGCGCCGGCGGCGATACGGATCATTTCGAGCGACAGGGCGGGGAAGATCGTATCGCCGATCGTGACCGCCAGCGGCAGACGACGGACGATACCGTCGCGTTCTGGCGCGCTGGTCACGACGCCTTGGCCGCGCGCGGCGTTGGCGAGCTCCGGAAGGCTGGTCAGCAGGAAGTTGTAATGGGGCAGAAACGGCTTGGTATCGCCCCCCTGCTCCATGGCCGGCGCGTGCTTCACGCCCGCCGGATCGAAGTCACCCGTGGCTTCCAGCGCCGCCGCCCCCAGCACCACCGGCGCATCCGCCAAGGCGCGCGCCATCAAAGCGTCGTTGGTCGGCAGCGCGGCGACCCGTTCCCTCACCTCGGTATCAAGGTCCGGATAGGTTTCCAGCATGCGCTGCGGCGACAAACGGTCAGGCTCGGGGAACAGGATATCGAAACCCATCACCAGTGGCCCGCCGGACGCAACCTTCGTCACCAGACCGCCCAGCAAACTCCGCGGCCACGGCCACTGGCCGTACTTGCGCAGGCTGTACTCGTCGATGTCGACGATCAGAACCGGCGTCCCCTCCTGAACGCGCGGCTCGTTCCGCTGCCAGAGGTCGAACAGCGGGAGACGCAGCGTCTCCAGAAAGGCCGGATCGGGAGCGCGGACGGCGATCAGAACGGCGAGCAGAAGCAGAGCGAGTGCCCGCCCACGCCATAGGTCGAGCACGCGGACAACCGTGGCGCCCAGCTTGCGGACCATGTTCTCAGCGGCAAGCGCCGTCGGGGCGCAAACGCGTCTGCCGTCGATGCTCTCGTCGCGCGGCCTGCGAGCGGCAGATCACAACGTCACTTCCAACCCGTCATACGCGGTCATCACTTCCAGACCGCTGCCGGCATCGCTGATGTCCTCGAACCGGATGGTGTCGTCGAGGATCTTGCTCAACGTCACGTCGTCGGAGTTCGGATCGTGATGAAACAGTGCCAGCCGCTTGGCATCCGCCCGCTGGCACAGCTCGACGGCGACGATATTGCTGGAATGGCCCCAGTCTTCCTTGATCGAGAACGCATCCGCCAACGAGTACATCGCATCGAAGATCACGAGATCGGCGCCGTGAAAGAAAGCGATGAAAGCGTCGGTCTCATCGAGCGAGTCGAGTTTGTGTTCCGAGTCTGTCGAATAGACGACGCTCCGGCCGTTCTGCTCGAACCGGTAACCGTAGGAATCGCCCGAGTGGTTTTGCGCCTTGGTGGTCACCGAGACGCCGGCGATATCGTAGCGCTTGCCGGCCTCGAGCTGGACGAACTCGATCGTCGACCCGAGCTGGCCGAAATTCACCGGAAAGCAAGGCGCCGACTGCTGGCGGTTGAAGGCTTCCTTCATTACCGCGACGTCGTGGCAGCCATGGATCAGGATGCGGTTTCCGGGAATGTAGGCCGGCACGAAGAACGGGAACCCCATGATGTGGTCCCAGTGCACGTGCGACATGAAGAGGTTGAAGACCTTCTGCTTGCCCGGCGCCGGCGCTCGCATCACCCGGTTGCCGAACTCGCGCAGACCGCTGCCGGCGTCGCAGACGATATAGCTGTCGGTATCCGCGTCGATCTCGACGCATGAAGAGTCGCCGCCATATGTCGATTGCGCGGCAAAATCCAGCGAGTCCGCCATGAACCGGTCGACGTCTTCCGGCGACGTGAGGTCCTGCCCGATCGCTTTGACCAAGGCGTCGCGAATCTTCGCCTTGACTCCCGCCCCTGAAAGAGGGGCAGGCAACGACCCTCGCGTTCCGAAAAACCTTACCAGCATGCCGAACCTCTTGGCGTCGACGGAGGCGCGGGGGCCGTCCGGGTTTATCCGTTTTCGAGTGCAGCGAGCGCGTCGCCGGACAACGCTGCGACGGCGTCGCGCGGCGTATCGAAAACCTTGACGACGTAATTGAACCGACTGATCTCAAAAACTTCCTTAACGACCGGCTGCAAGCTGGTTACCGCCACGGTTCCGCCGGTCTTCTTGCTCTCTTTCGAGGCAATCATGAGAGCCCGCAGACCGACGCTGCTGATGTACTCGACACCGCCCAGATCGACGACGACCGGAACCGGCCCGCCGCTTCCCACCGCGTCCATGAGCTTCGCCTGGAAATCGGGGCTGGTTATGTGGTCGATCCGACCGACCGGCGTCAAAAGGACAAGGTCCGCATAACGCGCTTCGCCGATATCCATAAAACAACCTCTCAGATTCGATCTTCCGTCAATTTTGCCCGCCAAAAGCATCCCGGTTCAAGTCGCGACTGCGACTGAATCACTGCTCCAGACAGCGGACATGGATATGCCCGACGCGCGCCCATGTCGGCGCATTGCCCGGCACAGCTCCGGTAATGCGTCAGCCGGCGCTCCCTCAGATGCGCCCTATGTTACCGCGACACCCGCCAAGACCTCGCAAATATTACCGCACCGCAACAGAAGTTCCCCGCAAATCTTTCAGGTGACTCGATAGCGCCCTGTGGCGAACCATTCCGCCCGTTCCACAGACCGAGCCGGAGCTTGGTCCGGGCGAGGTGAATCAGGACCGATCAGGATGCCAGAATCGGCGTCCACCGGCCATAGCGGTTTCGACCGGGAGGACGCCATGCAGAAGGCGATGCGCAAAGCCTTGGACGGCCGGAGCTTCCATGAAGAGGCGACGACGCCGTCCTGTCGGCATCCCCGGTCGACACGAAGCACTCCGGGTTTCACCGCCCCCTGCAGGGTTGTTCTGAGGCTCATCGGGCAATGACGGCGGCACAGTTGCTGACCGCTCCGGGTCCGGCACGCGCGAAACCGGAGGAGAGCGTCATGTCCCTCGGCGAGGAGTTTGCACAGGTCTTCGCCGAGACGGTCGAAACCGTTCTCCGACAGGAACCGATCCCCCGTCCCCAGACCATCGACTCGCTGGCGGCGCCGGCACTCGCCTGGCTGTGCCGCGCTCTGTACGAAACCACCGGCTGTGCCACCGTCCGGACACTGATGCTGACGCCGGAGGGGACCGTGCGGATCGCGGCCCGATGCGGCGACAAGGGCCGAACAGCCGATTCTGCGACTGAGACGATCGAACGGTCGGCCTTGTTCGACGCCGAAAGCGAAGCCCTTGAAAGCTGCACGACCGCCGTCACGGGGTTGAACGGCGGCACCGGGGACTACGGTCTCGAACCGGCGCGCGTCGGAGTTCCGATCGTGATCGCGAAGCGCGCCGTCGGCACCGTCTGCCTGTCTTACCCGACCGGTGGTGCCCCGGCATCCGGTCTGGTCCGATCGCTGGAAGCGCTTGTCGCCGAGATCGCGACGACGATCGAGGCGGAGATCGGCCGGCAGCGCGAACGCACCCTCCTGGGATCGTTCCTGGCCATGGCGCCCTACGCCGCTGCGGTCGCCGATCCGTCCGGGACGATCCTTTGGACGAACGGCGAGTACACGCGCCTGAGCGGGCGTAACGATCCGGCGGAGATCGACGGTCCGGTCGGCAAGGCGCTTTCAGGTAGCGAGAGATGTGCCGCGGAGGGACAGTGCGGGACGGAACCGATCATCCACCTGGGTGTGTCGGAGGTTGTCGGCACCCGCCCCGACGGTTCGTCCTACAACACCGAAGAGGCGGTATATGCCGTCAAGGACCGGCAAGGGCGTACCGCCAACCTAATCGCGGTCTACAAAGACCTGACTGACCGGCGTGAGGCGGAGGAACGGGCCCGTTACGCCGCCCAGCACGATGCCTTGACCGGCCTTCCCAACCGGTTCGTCTTCAATGACAGACTGAACGTCGCGACCGCCCAATCGAAGCGGAACCGGCGCATGGTCGCGCTGCTGCTGCTCGACCTGCACCAGTTCAAGCTGATCAACGCCACCTACGGCCATGAAGGCGGCGACGCGGTGCTGATCGGGGCGGCGCAGCGCCTTCAGGACTGCGTCCGAGACGTCGATACAGTCGCCCGGCTGGGTAGCGACGAGTTCGCGGTGATCCAGACCGACATCGGCCATATCCAGGACGTGGCCCGCCTCGCCCAGAGGATCATCGACGCCTTCGCCTCGGCGCCGTTCTCGGTCGGCGGAACGGAATCGCCCATCGGCATCAATATCGGCATCACCGTCTTCCCCGCCGACGACGGCGTCCCCGCCAACATGCTCGGCAACGCCGACGTCGCCTTGCGGCGCGCGGTGTCGGAGGGCCGGAACAACTATCTGTTCTACACCGCCGCGATGGGCGATCAGGTGCGCGAGCGCCTCGACCTCGTCAACGGCATCCACCAGGCGATCGAGCGCAACGAACTGATCCTCCACTATCAGCCGCAGGTCGAGGTCTCCTCGGGCCGGATCATCGGCTCGGAGGCGCTGCTCCGCTGGGTGCGCCCCGGCATCGGCATGGTGCCCCCCGGCGCCTTCATCGACGCGGCCGAGCAGAGCGGGCTGATCGTCCCCATCGGCACCTGGGCGATGCGTGAAGCCTGCATGCAGGTCAAGCGCTGGCAGGCCCAGGGACTTCAGGCACCGCCGGTGGCCGTCAACATGTCGGCGGTGCAGCTCCACAGCCGCGACCTCCTGGAGACCATCATCGGCATCCTGCGCGAGACCGGGGTCAATCCGGAGATGCTGGAGATCGAGATCACCGAGAGCATGCTGATGCAGGACGCCGAGCGCGCCAGCGCGACCCTCAGGCGCCTCTCCGATCTCGGCATCCATATCGCCGTCGACGATTTCGGCACCGGGCATTCATCGCTCAACTATCTGAAGCGCCTGCCGGTGGACAAGCTGAAGATCGACCGCAGCTTCGTCCGCGAGGTGCCCGGCAACTTCCAGGACAGCGCCATCTCGAAGGCGATCATCGGCCTCGGCCACAGCCTCGCCCTCAAGGTCATCGCCGAAGGGGTGGAGATGGTCGAGCAGCTCGACTTCCTGTCCCGGGAAGGCTGCGACGAAGTCCAGGGCTACTTCTTCGCCCGCCCCCAGCCGGCCGATGCCTGGCCGAGCCTCCTCTCCCGCGGAACGTTCCGGCAGTAGAGAACCCGCGCGCCCCCCTCCATTACCTCCGTCATGCCCGCGAAGGCGGGTGGCGGGCATCCAGATGCCGCGCAAAAGCCGTCGCCCAGCCATGGGTTCCCGCTTGCGCGGGAACGACGAAATGGTGACGTCATAGCGAGGATTACAGCGCCGAACTGCCGGCCTGGATCGCTTCGCCTTCGGCTCGCGATGACGGTGGGGAATCGTTACGCCAGCCAGCGTTTGCGGCGGCGGTAGTGTTTCACTTCGCGGTAGCTCTTGCGGCCGCCTTCGCCGAGGCCGAGGTAGAACTCCTTCACGTCGGCGTTTTCGGTGAGGGTCGACGCCTTGCCGTCGAGGACGACGCGGCCGTTCTCCAGAATGTAGCCGTAGTCGGCGTATCGCAGGGCAATGTTGGTGTTCTGTTCCGCGAGCAGGAAGCTCACGCCCTCTTCCCGGTTCAGACGGCGGACGATGTCGAAGATTTCCTCGACGAGCTGCGGCGCGAGGCCCATCGACGGCTCATCCAGAAGAATCAGGCTGGGGCGCGCCATCAACGCCCGGCCGATCGCCGTCATCTGCTGCTCGCCACCTGAGATGTAGCCCGCCTGGGCGGTGCGCCGATCCTGGAGGCGCGGAAAGTAGCCATAGACCATCTGCAGGTCGCGGGCGACGGCGGCCCGGCCGTCCTTGCGCGTATAGGCGCCGGTCAGCAGGTTCTCCTCGACCGTCAGATGCTCGAAGCAATGGCGGCCTTCCATCACCTGGGTAACCCCGCGCGTGACCAGCGCATGGGGATCGAGCCGGTCGACACGTTCGCCGCGATAGGTGATCGCCCCCCGCGTCACCTCGCCGCGCTCGGCCCGCAGCAGATTCGAGACCGCCTTCAGGGTCGTGGTCTTGCCGGCGCCGTTGGCCCCCAGAAGGGCGACCACGCCGCCCTCCGGGACCGTCAGCGAAACGCCCTTGAGCACCAGGATGACGTGGTCGTAGACGACCTCGATATTGTTGACCGACAACAGCGCCGACGTCACCGCGATGCCCCTTCGCGCCGCCGCGAACGGACCCTGCGGTCAGTTCTCGGCGCTGCAGTCACGGGGCGTGATCCCCTTCTCGGCAGCATATTTGGCGGCCGACTTTTCGATCTCCGCGCGCACCAGATCATGGTCGGGCTTGATCCAGTCGGGCGTGATGATCTTCCACTTCGCGCCGTCCCACTCCTGGACCTTCACCAGACCGCCGCCTTCGTGGTCGTAGCAGGAGGTCTTGATCGGCGGCATCAGTCCTTCGGCGCCGAGTTCCTGGATCCGGCCCAGGGTGAAGTCGAGATGCTCCATCCCCCACTGCACCTGCTCGCCACTCAGGGCGCCGACGCCGAACTTCTCCATCGCCTTGCGCATGGCCTCGGCGATGATGATCCCCTGGAGGACGCCGCGGTTGTAGTAGATCGAGCCGACCCGGTCGCGCTCGACATTGCCGTTGCCGCGGTCATGAACGTATTTGACGATCTCGTCGATGACCGGGAAATCACTGCCCGGCGCGTGGAAGGTGGTGGTGCGGTAGCCCACCGCGGCGGAGCCCGCCGGGATCGCATCCTCCTCCGATCCGCACCACCAGATACCCAACAGGCGCTCGCGCGGGAACTGCGCCCGTGCCGCCTCCATCACGGTGGTGCTGCACATGACGCCGAAGCCGCGGCTGATCACCCAGTCGGGCTTGAAGCGGCGGGCGATCTGCAGCCAGGTCGCCTTCTGGTCGAGGCCCGGATGGGCGACAGGGAAATGCCGGATCTCGAAGCCGTACATTTCCGCCATCTCGTCCCACAGGAACTCGGTCTCCTTCCCATAGGCCGAGTCATGGTAGATGCGGGCGATTTTCAGACCCTTGAGCTTGTCCTTGCCGCCGGATTCCTGGGCGATGTATTCGACCATCGCCGTCGCCTGGCTCCAATAGTTCACCACCATCGGAAAGGCGTAGGGAAAGACGCTACCGTCGGTCGCGTCCGTGCGGCCGTATCCCAGCGTGAGGAGGGGGATCTTGTCCTGGGCCGCGCGTTCGAGGATCGCATAGGTGAGCCCCGTGCCAAGCGGATTGATGACCGTCGCCCCCTTGGTGCCCTCGTTCTTCTGCCGCTCGTAGCATTCCACCATGCGGTCGGGCTGGTAGGCGGTCTCGCATTCCTCCCAAGCGATCGGAATGCCGTTGATGCCCCCGTCCCGGGCGTTCAGCATCGCGAAATAGTCTTCGGTGCCGCCGCCGATACCAGAGCCGCCGGCCGCGTAAGGACCGGTCCGGTAGATCGGCATGGGCACGAACAGCTCGTCCGCCGCCGCCGGCAGAGACACCGCCAGCGCCGCCAGCAGGATGGCGCCACCCGCTACCAGGCGTTTGCCTGAATTCATCGCTTCCTCCCTCACGCGCGAGGTTCTAGCCCCGCATTCTTCTATCGAGGAGAAGCGTAGCACCGTCTGCCGCAGCCAACCAAGCGACGGGGCGCTACTCCAGATAGCCTTCGGCCCGTGCCGCGGCGAAGGCAGCCTTGGCGGCCGCGCGGCCGGTCTCCTGCCCCCAGTGCTGGGCGACCGCCATCCCCTCCTGGGAGAGAACCGGCATCAGGCCAAGCAGCTTTTCACCGGCAGGCGTTTGGAAGAACGTCAGGAGATCCCCCAGTTCCTCCTCGCTGAAATGGTTGAGATAGAGTTCCCGGTAGCGGCCGGTGAGCTCTTTCCGCTGGCTCTCGAACACCCCGGCAACGGTCTTTTCCACCAGGTCCTCGGCGTCGTGGGACAGAGTGTCGGCACCAGCGGCGACCCGCTTCACCACCTGGCGGGTGACGATGTCCTGCATATCCTCGGCCATGGCGTAGGCGCCGGACTTTTCGGCAAGCACGTCGACGGCGGCGTCGGTCGCGGACTGTTGGGCGAAGCCCGGGGAAGCGCCGAGCCAGACGGCGGTAAACAGGATGACTGGGCGGATGAACATCAAGAAGCTCCTGAGAGGATTCGGGGTGGGCCGATCAGTAGGGGAACGGCCAGAGACGCAGCTTCTCCTTGGCGATCTGCCACAGCCGGGCGAGGCCGTGAGGCTCGACGATCAGGAAGAAGACAATGAGGCCGCCGAAGACGATCAGTTCGAGATTGGACAGGGTATCAGCGCGCACCTGCCCACCCAACAGGACGGCGGCATTGTTCAGCAGGATCGGCAGCAGGACGATGAACGCCGCCCCCAGGAACGAGCCGAGGATGCTGCCCAACCCGCCGACGATGATCATGAACAGCACCTGGAACGAGCGGTTGAGGTCGAAGGCCTGGGGCTCGACGGTGCCGAGATAGAGGAACGCCCACAGGGCGCCGGCGATGCCGCAATAGAACGAGCTGACGGCGAAGGCGAGCAGCTTGGTCCGGTAGAGGCGGATGCCGATCACTTCGGCCGCCACGTCCATGTCCCGCACCGCCATCCACGACCGCCCGATCGCCCCGCGCACCAGGTTCTTGGCGACCAGCGCCAGCAGAACGACGATCCCCAGCGTCAGCAGGTACCGGCTGACGGCGGTGTCGAAGGCGTAGCCAAGGATGACGATGGGCGGCGCCGAGATGACGCCCGAGGCGTCGTAGTTGGTGAACCAGCCGAACGAGGTCAGCACCCATTCGATGGTGAACTGGGCCGCCAAGGTCGCCACCGCGAGATAGAAGCCCTTGATGCGAAGCGACGGCAGGCCGAACAGCAGCCCGACGCCGGCAGCGATCAGCCCGGCGAGGACGAAGGCCAGCAGGATCGGCATCTCCGGGATGCGAACGACGAGGTTGTAGGTGGCGAACGCACCCACCGCCATGAACCCCGCCGTCCCCAGCGAGAGCTGCCCGGCGTAGCCCGTCAGAAGATTGAGGCCGAGGGCGGCCAGTGAGAAGATCAGGAACGGGATCAGGATCGAGCCCAGCCAGTATTCGTTGGCGATCAGCGGCACGCCGACCGCCGCGAACAGCAGCAGGAGGAACAGCCCCCAGCGGTCCTGGGCGATCGGGAAGATCGCCTGGTCGCGGACGTAGCTGGTCTTGAACTGGCCGGATTCGCGGTAGAGCATCGCTCAGGGCACCACGCCGGTGGGTCCTCCGGTCGAGCCGGAGGACGCCGAAGGAAATGGGAATGTTATCGTCCTCCGGCTCGACCGGAGGACCCAGGAACGGCGCACGCTCGAACGGTCCACTGCGCTACACCCGCTCAATGATCCGCTCCCCGAACAGACCTTGCGGCCGCACCATCAGGAACAGCATCGCCATCAGATAGGGGAAGAAGTTCTCCACCCCGCCGAGGCCGAAGGTTTCGGACATGTAGACCTCGGCAAGCTTCTCGCCGGCACCGACCAGTAGGCCGCCGACGATGGCGCCGGGAATCGAGGTGAAGCCGCCCAGGATCAAGACCGGCAAGGCTTTGAGCGCCAGCAGGGCGAGGCTGAACTGAACGCCGAGCCGCCCGCCCCAGACGATCCCGGCCACCAGGGCGACCACGCCGGCCACCGACCACACGACAACCCAGATCGTGGTGAGCGGGATGCCGACCGACAGCGCCGCCTGATGGTCGTCGGCGACGGCGCGGAGCGCCCGGCCGATCCGCGTCTTGTTGAAGAACAGCGCCAGCGCGATCACCAGTGCAGCCACCGCGATTGCCGCGTAGAATTCGCTGTAGACGATGTAGAGCTCGCCGACCTCGAAGGCGGCGTAGGGGTCGCCGAGCTCCAGGAGCTTGGGCGTCGAGCCCCAGACACTGAGCGTCGCCCCCTCGACGATGAAGGTGAGACCGATCGTCGCCATGAACAGGATGATCGGCGGCTGATTGACCAGCGGCCGCAGCACCACCCGTTCGACCGCGAGCGCGAGGGCAACCATGACCGCGACCGTCGCGAGGCCCGCGAGGGCCGGATGCAGGCCGAGCTCCATCAGGCTGACGAAGGTGAGGCCGGCCATGAACACCATTGCACCCTGGGCGAAGTTGAGCACGCCCGAGGCCTTGAAGATCAGCACGAAGCCGAGGGCGACCAGGGAGTACATGACGCCGGCCAGAAGGCCGTCGACCAGCGCCTGAGCGTAGAGCCATAGAAGATCCATCAGTGGCTCACGCCCAGATAGGCCTCGATGACGTCCCGATCGGCGCGGACGACATCAGGCGTCCCGTCGGCGATCTTGATGCCGTAATCGAGCACCACGACACGGTCGGAGATATCCATCACCACGCCCATGTCGTGTTCGATCAGGACGATGGTGGTGCCGAACTCGTCGTTCACGTCGAGGATGAAACGGGACATGTCCTCCTTCTCCTCGACGTTCATGCCGGCCATCGGCTCGTCGAGAAGAAGAAGCTTCGGCTCCGCCGCCAGCGCCCGGCCGAGCTCGACCCGCTTCTGAAGCCCGTAGGGCAGCCGGCCCACCGGCGTCTTGCGGATGCTCTGGATTTCCAGGAAGTCGATCACCCGCTCGACGGCGAGACGATGGGCCAGTTCGTTCTTGAGCGCCGGCCCCCAGTAGAGCGCCTGGGCCAGGAGGCCGGAGCGCACCTGCATGTTGCGGCCGGTCATGATGTTGTCGAGGGTCGTCATGCCCTTGAACAGGGCGACGTTCTGGAATGTCCGCGCGATACCTTCGCGGGCGACCTCAGCCGGCTTGTAGCGCCGGCGCTCCCTTCCCCGGAAGCGGATATGGCCGGACTGGGGCTTGTAGATGCCGTTGATGACGTTGAGCAGGCTCGTCTTGCCGGCGCCGTTGGGGCCGATGATCGCGAGGATTTCACCCTCACGGACCTCGACGCTCACGTCCTGCAGCGCCCGCACCGCCCCGAAACCGAGGCTGATCCCGCTGGCGTCGAGCAGCACATCGCCGATTTGGCGTTCCACAGGCGTCATCGGCCGTAGCTCAAGCGATCATCGGCCCTCCGGGCAAGCCGGAGGGCGACGACGACCCTGTGAATTTTTATCGTCCTCCGCGAAGGCGGAGGCCCCATGCCGGCCCCACTGATGTGATGCCCCCGCATCGCTCAGCCCGCCTTCGCCAAGGCCACCGACTGGGCGACGGCGACGTCGCGGATCGGCAGTTCCGCCTTGATCGTCCCGGTCCGCCCGTCCTCGAACTGGACCTTGGCCTCGACCGCGACCGAAGCGGCCCCGCCGTAGAGGGCTGCGATCAGATCGGCGTATTTCTCGGCAACGAAGCGACGACGCACCTTGCGGGTGCGCGTCAGCTCCTCGTCGTCGGGGTCGAGTTCCTTATGAAGAATCAGGAAGCGGTGTATCTGCGAGGCGGCGAGCTGCGGCTCCTGCGCAAGCTCCCGATTGGCGCGCGCGATCTCGCCTTCGATCAGGTCGTAGACCTCGGGCCGACCGGCAAGGTCGGTGTAGCTGGTATAGGCGAGGTTGCGGCGTTCGGCCCAGCTTCCCACCGCTTCAAGATCGATATTGATGAAAGCGGCGACGAAGCGGCGGTTATGTCCGTGCGCCACGGCCTCCCGGATATACGGGCTGAATTTGAGCTTGTTCTCGACATATTTTGGGGCGAACAAGGAACCGGAGACGAGCTTGCCGACATCCCGCGCCCGATCGACGATCTTGAGCTGGCCGTCCGAATCGATCAGACCGACATCGCCCGATCGCAGCCACCCGTCTTCCGTGAGCGCTTCCGCCGTCGCATGCGCGTCCTTGTAGTAGCCCATGAACACGCCGGGCCCGCGGAACTGGACCTCGCCGCCGTCGGCGATCCTGAGCTCGACCTCGGGCATCGGCTGGCCCACGGTGTCGGCGCGGACACGATCGTCGGCCTGCCCGCACACCAGGGCACTGGCCTCGGTCATGCCGTAGATCTGTTTGATGTTGACGCCGAGCGACCGGTAGAAGCTGAAGATCTCAGGCCCGATCGCCTCGCCCGCCGTGTAGGCGACGCGGATGCGGCCGAAGCCGAGGCTGTCCTTCAGCGGTCCGTAGACCAGCACTTCGCCGAGGCCGTAGAGCAGTCCATCGAGAAAACCGACGGGGCGCCCGGCGAGCTTCCGTTCGCCGACGCGCTGTGCCACCGCCATGAAGCGCTTGAACATCCACCGCTTGATCGCCGCGGCGTCCTCCATCCGCACCATGACCGAGGTCAGGATCGTTTCCCAGATGCGGGGCGGGGCAAAGAAGTAGCTGGGCCCGATCTCCCGCAGGTCATGCATCACCGTCGCGCTGCTTTCGGGGCAGTTGATGGCGAAACCGGCGGTCAGCGCCTGGCCATAAGAGAAAATGTGATCACCGATCCACGCCAGCGGCATGTAGGCGATCGCCTCTTCCGTAGCGGTCAGGCGGTCATGGGCATTGGCGTTGCGCGAGGTGGCGAGCAGGCTCTGATGGCTCAGCATCACACCCTTGGGCCGGCCTGTGGTTCCCGAGGTGTAGCAGATGATGGCGACGTCGTCGGGAGAACCGCGGGCGATTTCGGCTTCGAAGAATCCTGGGTTGCCGGCCGCAAAGCGTCGCCCGTCATCGACCACGCCCGAATAGGACCGCAGACGGCCGTCGCGATAATGCCGCATGCCGCGCATGTCCTCGGCGACCACGAGTTGGAGATGCGGACAGTCGTCGATGACCGCCAGCATCTTGTCGACCTGCTCCTGGTCCTCGACGACGGCGAACCGCACCTCGGCATGGTCGACGATGAAGCGCATCTCGTCGGCGACGGAGTCCTGGTAGAGCGGAACCGGCACGCCCCCCAGCCCCTGCACGGCTGCGATGGCGACATAGAGTTCCGGCCGGTTGTCGCCGATGATCGCGACCTTGTCGCCGCGTTCGAATCCCGCTGCGGCCAGACCGCCGGCGAGCGCTGCCGCCGCATCGCGATAGTCCCGCCACGTCCAACACTGCCAGATGCCGAGGTCCTTCTCGCGCATGGCGATACGGTCGCCGCGGCGCTCGGCATGGGCAAGAAGAAGCTTCGGGAAGGTGTCGAGGCTCGAATCGACGTCGGGGCCGATGGCAGCCATCTTTATGGCCGGCCTCCCGCGCATGCCTGCCGCGCCCTGTTCGGGTCACGTCGCCGCATTTTTCCTCCCCGTCTTGCCGACACCGTCTCACGCGGTGTTCTTGCGTCAGGGATTATCAGGACAATTCGGGCCGGCCACAAGCCCGGCGCCCGGACTTGGAAACCAAGCGTTAGGATCGAAGTCTTAGGGTGGCGGCGGCTCCGTTGCCCGTCGGGAACGCGAACGGTCAAAGGAACGGCATGATGAAGACACTGACGATCAAGGGCGTATCGGTCCCGGCTCTTGGGCTGGGGACGTGGTCCCTCAACGGTCGCGACTGCGAGCGGGCGGTCGCGACGGCGATCGAGGCCGGCTACCGCCATATCGATACCGCGCGCGCCTACGGTAACGAGGCCGAGGTGGGTGCGGGCCTTCGCGCTTCCGGCATCGACCGTGGTGACATCTTCCTGACCACGAAGATCTGGTACGACGATCTGGCGGCGGGGCGTTTCCAGCGCGCGACCGAGCAGAGCATCGGAACGATCGGAGTCGACTATGCCGACCTCGTCCTCGTCCATTGGCCGAACGCCGACATTCCACTCGGTGAGACGCTGGAGGCGCTGGCGGAGGTCAAGGCGCGCGGCCTCGCCCGCAATGTCGGGGTCAGCAACTTCCCCGTCGCCCTGATGCGCGAGGCGATCGAAAAGCATGGCGCCGACCTTCTCTGCAATCAGGTCGAGTACCACCCATTCCTCAAGCAGGACGCCGTCATCGCCTATGCCCGATCCCAGGGCCTGATGATCACCGCCTATTGCCCGATCGCCCGCGGCCAGGTGATGGGCAACGCGACCCTGGCCGAGATCGGCCGCCGCCGTGGCAAGTCGGAAGCCCAAGTGACGCTGCGCTGGCTCGTGCAGCAGGACGGGATCGCGGTCATTCCCAAGGCCGGCAGCGAGAAGCATATCCGCGCCAACATGGAAATTTTCGACTTCACCCTGTCACCCGAGGACATGGCGGCCATTTCGGCGCTCGGCGGCGACCGTCGGCTGGTCGATCCGGCTTGGGCACCCGATTGGGACGCCGCCTGAGGATGCGATTCGCCGGCCGGCCTAGCCTTCCCGCCCTCAAGAGTCGATTTGTGCAGGCGCGACGCTCGACGCGCACTATCTTCCCATTCGTCAACTCCGCCTATAACGTGCCGGAGCGGGCGACGGCAGGGGCCGACAGCAACACGAGTCATGGCGAGTAGCGATCCGACCCTTTTGCAGACGGCGGCCCGGACAGAACCGTCGCGCCGGCCGTTGGGCGCCGATTCCCTGTCGACCGGAGCCTCGGACCGATCGGATGTCGCCGCGGCGACGAAGCGGGATATCCTGTTCGTGTCGTTCAACATGCCGCCGGTGGTCGGCGGATCGGCGACCGTCTACGATCAGATCTGCCGCCGGAACAGCACGCGTATCGTCGCCCTGTCCTCCTACATCGACTACTACACCGGGACGGAGAAGGAAGGGCACGCCGAATACGACGCCAATTGCGGCTTTCCCATCCATCGCATTCCGTTGATCCGGCCGCTGATCCTGAAAGGCGGCGCAGCCTCGCCGCTTCGCCGGATTTTCTCCCTGCTGCAGGACGTCCGCATCTCGGTGCAGGTTCTGTCGGCGGTGTCGAGGCTCTGCCGCGACTACGACGTCAAGACGGTATGCATCGGCGAGCTGATCTATGGCGGCTGGATCGGGCTCTACGCGAAGCATGTGCTGCGCAAGAACCTGGTGATCTACACCCATGGCGAGGAGATTTCGCAGGACGGGCGCGGCTTCTTCTCGCGTCGGCGCGGCCTGTTCCTCAACGCGGCCGACCTCGTCATCGCCGTCAGCCTGTTCTGCAAGAACCAGATCATCTCGCGCCTGAACGTCCCGGCGGAGAAGATCAAGGTCGTCGCCAACGGCGTCGACACCGAGCGCTTCTCCCCCGGCCCGAAGGACGTCTCGCTGCTGGAGAAGCACGGGCTGGTCGGCAAGAAGATCATCCTGAGCGCCGGACGAACGGTCGAGCGCAAGGGCTTCGACAAATTGATCGAGGCCCTGCCGGCGGTCATCGCCGAAATTCCCGACGCCCATTGCCTGATTCTCGGTGACGGGCCGCTGCGCCCCACCCTGAAGGCCATGGCGGAAGAGCTGGGCATAGCCGACCATGTGAGCTTCCCCGGCTTCGTCAGCGAGGACATGGTCCCGGCCAATTTCCGGCTGGCCGACGTCTTCGCCATGCCGAACCGGACCATGCCGGACGGCGATACGGAAGGGTTCGGGCTCGTCTTCCTGGAGGCGAACGCCTGCGGCAAGCCGGTGGTGTCGGGTTTCGGCGGCGGCGCCACCGAGGCGGTCATTCATGGCCGATCCGGCCTCACAGTGGACGGCCGCAATCCGGCAGCGATCGCCGATGCCATCGTCCGCATCCTCGGCGACGACGTGCTGCGGCACCGGCTGACCGAGGGGGCCCTGCAGGTCGCTGCCGACGCGACATGGCAAAAGCGTGCCGAGGAATTCGTCCGGACGGTGGACGAGATGGCGTCCGCACCCGAGGCGATCGCCGCCGCACCGGCGCCGCTTCCGCGGATCGCCCCCGAGAAAGGGGCAGAGACGCTACCGCCCTCGCTGCTGGTGACGATCGACTTCGAGGAGTCGTTCGACTGGAACAAGATCAACCGTGACGCCTTCTCGATCGGATCGATCGACAGCATCCGCTGGAGCCACGAGGAGTTCGAAAAGCACGGCGTCTTCCCGGTCTACGTCGCCACCTACAACATGCTGCGCGACAAGAAGGCGGCGCGGTTCCTGAACGGGGTGATCGAGAACGGCACCGGCGAAGTTGGCGTCCACCTGCATACCTGGGAGACCCCGCCCTACATCGAGGAGCTGAGCGAGCAGAACTCGCATCAGTGCAATCTCCCCGCCCATATCGAGCGGCTCAAGCTCGAAAGCGTCTGCTCCGCCTACCGGGACGTGCTGGGACGCGAGCCGACGATCCACCGCGCCGGACGCTTCGGCATCGACCTCGAACGCCTGGCGATGATCCAGGAGTTCGGCATCAAGATCGATCTCAGCCTGTCGCCGTTGTTCGACTTCCGGCGCGAGGGCGGCCGCGACTACCGCATGGCCGCAGCCTGGCCGTTCTGGTCGGGAGAAGACGACGGCATTCTCTGCCTGCCCGTTTCGTCTCTCCGGTTCCTCCGCGGCACGGATTGGATGACCGGCCTCTATTACGACATGAAGCCCTACTTGCCGCTTCGCGGCGGCATCGAACGCGTGACCCGGCGTTTCAGCTCGCCCGTGCGCCTGACCCCGGAGGGAAACAGCGTGGAGCGGATGCAGATGATGACCGATCGGCTGCTGAAGACCGGCGAATCGATCATCGTCGCGACGCTGCATTCGAGCTCGCTCTACGAAGGCGGCAACCAGTACTCCTGGAACCCGGGATCATCGAAAGCCATCTGCTCGCGCGTCGTCGAATTCGCCAACTGGTTCAAGCGCGAGCATGGCGGCCAGATGGCCCTTCCCACCGACATTCATCAACGACTGAAGGCGGATCGCGCCTAAAGCCGGCGCCCCCGCTTTCGTTCACGCATTTCCGGACACGGCCGCCGCGATGACGATCAGGGAAAGAGTTCTGGAGCGGTTCTTCCGCTCGCGCGTCGTCGCCGACCATCTGGACGAGGCCGCCCGAAGGGCTACGCCGACCCCCGAGCACGACCCCGCATCATGGCCGCCCTACCGCCCTGACCCATATGCCGCGCCCGGAACGTCCGGACGCGGGGCGGAATCCCGCCCGGCCATCTTCATCACCGGCAGGTTCCGCAGCGGCTCGACGCTGCTCTGGAACATGTTCAACAAGCTCGGCCCCTTCACCGCCTATTACGAACCGCTGAACGAGCGGCAATGGTTCCTGATGCAGGACCGGCGGGTGGACCCGACCCATATCGGCGTCGACGACTATCACGCCAATTACGACGGCATGAAGGACCTCGCCGCGCTATTCGACAGGACCTGGATCCGCCAGCGCCTCTACATGAACAGGATGGCGACCGACTGGAACATGCTCGCCTATATCGACGCCCTGGTCGAACGGGCGGCGCGGATGCCGGTGCTGCAGTTCAACCGAGTCGATTTCCGGTTGGAATGGCTGAAGGCGCATTACCCGAAAGCCCGGATTCTCCACATCTATCGCTCGCCGAGGGACCAGTGGATCTCGTCGCTCCACGGCGCTGCGCTCTTCAAGGACGTGACGGTCGCCGCGTTCCGGAACCACGACCGTTTCTATCTGCGCGCCTGGTCGGAAAACCTGCAGAACGTCTTCCCGTTCCTGAAGGTCCCGCCGGACGAGTCGCCCTATGTCCCCTTCTACCTGCTGTGGCGGATGTCCTATCTGTTCGGAACGCATTACGCAGACGCCTCGGTCGCCTTCGAGGATCTGGCCGGCGATCCGCGCGGACGGCTGGAAGACGCGCTCGGCCGTATGGACGTCGAACGGGAGGACATCGACTGGAGCGCGATCGACGGTCTGGTGGCCCCCGTCAAACAGGGAAAGTGGCGACAGTTCGCCGATGAGGATTGGTTCGCCGCCAAGGAAGCGCAGTGCGAGCGGGTGCTTCGCGGCACCTTCGGCCCGCCCGACACCGGTGCGGGCGCTACTCCGTAGCCGCCTCCGGCGCGGTTTCCTCGGGCTCGGCCGTCACCTCGAGATTGCGCCGTGCCGCCTCCGCCGCGGCAGACTGAGGCGACAAGGAAACGATCCGCGTCCACACGCCACGCGCCGCATCGACCTGTCCGTCGAGGCCAAGCAGGATGCCCTTCTCCAGCAACCCGTCGACGTTCTCGGGGTTCAGCGCCAGCGCGCGCTCGATGTCCGTCGTCGCCAGCTCGGGCGTCCCCAGCAGGCGATAGGCACTGCCGCGAAACACCAGGGCGTCGTCCTGGTTCGGATCCAGCTCCAGCGACCGGTTGAGATCGTCGATCGCCGCCCAGTAGTCATCGAGCGCGGCGAAGGCCCGCGCCCGCTCGACCAGCAAGCTGGGGGCGTCAGGGGTCAGGGCGAGGGCGGCGTCGAACGCCTGCTTGGCGTCTTCGGGCCGCTCGGCGAGCAGCCAGGCTTGACCGCCCTGCCGCAGAAGCGCGAGACGGCGTTCGGGAAATTCGCCCATCTCGCCGGCGAGGCGGACCAGCCCCTCGGCCGCCGTTCCATAGTCGCCGAGCGCCACCATAGCCAGCGCCAGGCAATGCCGTGCCGCCTGGCTGGCGTCGGTCTTCTCGATCACCGCCTCGGTCCATGCGGTCGCGTCGGCGAGCGCCGCCTTCGGGTCATGATTGACCATCCGCGTGCATTCGACATAGCGCTCGGCGTCCCCCTTGGTGATCGCCGCGGCGGGAAACGGCGCCAGAGTCGCGGCACCAAGGGCGAGCAAGGCATATTGCGGTCGGCAACGCATCGGCGTTAACAAGCCCCGGCCCGCTCCGCCTTTGCAAGGACTCTCATCCGCATGGCTACCCCCCGACTGTTCTGTTTCGGTCTCGGATACTCCGCCCTCGCCCTGGTCGAGGATCGGCTCGCCGCCGGATGGCGGATCGCCGGCACCTGCCGGACGCCGGAGAAGGCCGCCCTGCTGGCGGAACGGGGGATCGACGCCGTCGTCTGGACGGGCGAAGGCCCCCTCGACGACGGTGCCGCGCGCCTCGCGGGAACGACTCATCTGTTGATCTCGGTTGCGCCCGGTCCGGGTCCCGACGAAGCGGCTGATCCTGTGCTCGACCATAACCGGGATATTTTGGCCGCGATCGGTGGGCTACAATGGGTCGGCTATCTTTCCGCGACCAGCGTTTACGGCGATCACGGCGGCGCTGTGGTCGACGAGACGGCGGCTCTGCTGGCGACCTCCACCCACGGCCGCCGTCGGATCGGCGCCGAGCAGGCATGGCTGGACTTCGGCCGCGAAACGGGCGTTCCGGTGCAGGTGTTCCGGCTCTCCGGCATCTACGGTCCCGGCCGCAGCGCGATCGACCAGGTGCGCCGCGGCACCGCCCGCCGCGTCGACCGGCCGGACCGCCTGTTCTCGCGCATCCACGTCGCCGATATCGCGCGGGTTCTGGCGGCGTCGATCGCGCGGCCCGAGGCGGCCGCGATCTACAATGTCGGCGACGACCGCCCCGCCCCCTCGGCCGACGTGGTCGCCCATGCCTGCCGGCTGCTCGGCGTCGAGCCGCCGCCGCTGATCCCGTTCGAGGAGGCCGGCCTGTCGCCGATGGCGCGGGATTTCTACGCCGATCACAAGATCCTCGACACCACGCGCCTGAAACGGGACCTGGGCGTCACCCTGGCCTATCCGGACTATGAAAGTGGCCTCGCGGCGATCCTCGCCGCCGGCGATGGGGCCGGGTCCTGACCCTACACGCCCAGCAGATCGTCCACGGTTGCCTCCAGCCGGCGGATGTCGGCGGGCTCGGACAGGCGATGATCGCCGTTCTTCACCAGGGTCACGGTAACGTCCTCGCTTTCGAGCCCGTCCGCCAGCCTGAGCGCCGTCTTCCACGGCACGTCGTCGTCCCGCATGCCCTGGAGCAGGCGCACCGGGCAGCGGAGCGGGATCGGCGCCCTGAGCAGCAGATGGTCCCGCCCCTCCTCGATCAGGCGATGGGTGATGACGTAGGGCGCCTCGCTGTAGGCGGAAGGCTGTTCGAGCCGGCCGTCGCGGACCATCCGGTCCCGGGTCTCCTGGTCGAATTCGGCCCACATCAGGTCCTCGGTGAAGTCGGGCGCGGCGGCGATGCCGACCAGGCCGGCGACCCGCTCCGGCCGCGCCAGGGCGGTGAGCAGCATGATCCAACCGCCCATGCTCGATCCGATCAGGATCTGCGGCCCCTCGGTCACCGCGTCGAGCACGGCGATGGCGTCCGCCGCCCAGCGCCCGATGGTGCCGTCGGCGAAGGCGCCCGAGGACGCGCCATGCCCCAGATAGTCGAAGCGGACGAAGGCCTGCCCCCGCCGCCGGCAATGGGCTTCGAGCGCCGTCGCCTTGGTGCCGGTCATGTCGGACATGAAGCCGCCCAGGAAGACGACGCCCGGTCCACGGCCCTCGGTCGCATGGTAGGCGACCCAGTTGCCGTCACCCTGATCGAGCCGCATCGCGTCCCCGTCCGCCATCGAATTGTTTCCTTCCTGTCAGGCCGATCTGGCCCCGACGTCCGGTTCCTCAATAACCCGTCGCCCCCGCGAAGGCGGGGGCCCATGCCCACCGCACGTCCCCTGGGTTCCGCTCCCCGCCTTCGCGGGGACAGGCTCCGCGGGAACGACGACCGGGGACTCGGTCACCGCAGATCCGCAGGTCGACCGATCCCCTCCCAAGGTAGAACGGGATGACCGGCGACGACACCCCGCGTTCGGGCGAACCGAAAACCGTGCTCCAGGTTCTCCCCGCCCTCGGCACTAGCGGTGGAGTCGAACGGGGAACCGTCGAGATCGCCGCCGCCATCGCCGGCACCGGCTGGCGCCCATTGGTCGCCTCCGCCGGCGGCCCGCGCGCCGACGAGGTGCGGGAAGCGGGCGGCTGCCACATGGTCCTGCCGCTCGACCGCAAGGCGCCCTGGGCGCTTCGTGCCAATGCCGGGCTTCTCGCCGACCTGATCCGCCGCGAGCGCGTCGATCTCGTCCATGCCCGGAGCCGCGCCCCGGCCTGGAGCGCCCATGCCGCCGCGCGCCGCACCGGCCGGCCCTTCGTCACCACCTTCCACGGCACCTACGGCGCGAGCTGGTTCGGGAAGCGCGCCTATAACCGCATCATGACCAGGGGCAACCGGGTGATCGCCATCTCGGAATTCATCGCCCGGCATGTCAGGGAGGTCTACGGCGTCGGCGACGACCGCCTGCGGGTCGTGCCGCGCGGCGTCGACGTCGCGGCCTTCGACCCCGCCCTGATCGGCCCGGACCGGTGGGAGCCGCTCACCCGCTCCTGGAACCTGAACGATGGCTGGCCGGTGGTGATGATGCCGGGGCGCCTCACCCGGTGGAAGGGCCAGCGCGTGCTGATCGACGCCGTCGCCGCGCTCGGCCGCCGCGACATCCACTGCGTGCTGGTGGGCGACGACCAGGGGCGGGAGGACTACCGCGACGAGCTTCAGAAGGCGATCCGGAAGGCCGGGCTCAACGACGTCTTCCGTATGGTGGGCGTGGTGCAGGACATGCCCGCCGCCTATTACCTCGCCGACGTCGTCGTCTCCGCATCGATCGAGCCGGAGGCCTTCGGTCGCGTCGCCATCGAGGCCCAGGCGATGGGCCGACCGATCGTCGCCACCGACCATGGCGGCTCGACCGAGACCGTGCGGCCGGGAGAAACGGGCTGGCTGGTCCGGCCGAACGATGCGAATGCGCTCGCGGCCGGCATCAATGAGGCCCTGGCCCTCGCCTCCGACGCCCGCACGAAGCTAGGGCAAACCGCCATCGCCCATATCCGCGCCGACTACACGACGGCGTTGATGGGAAGCCGTGTCCTCGCCGTCTATCGCGAACTGCTGCCGTGACGGACCCCAAGCGCATCCTGGTCATCAAGCACGGCGCCCTCGGCGACTTCATCCTGGCGATGGGGCCGTTCGCAGCGATCCGCACCCACCATCCGGACGCCCACATCACCCTGCTGACCACCAAGCCCTATGCCGAACTTGCCGAGCGGAGCGGCTGGTTCGACGCGGTGTGGAACGACGAACGCCCGCGCTGGCACGCACCCGGCGCCTGGCTCGCCCTTCGCCGCCGCCTGCGAAAGGGCAGATTCGGCCGCGTCTACGACCTCCAGACCTCCGACCGCAGTTCGGCCTATCTCCGCCTGTTCCCGCGCGGCGCCCGGCCGGAATGGTCGGGGATCGCCCCTAGCGCCTCGCATCCCCACGCAAACCCCGACCGCGACGCCATGCACACCGTCGAGAGGCAGAAGGAGCAGCTCGCCATGGCCGGGATCGCGGAGGTGCCGCCGCCCGACCTCTCCTGGCTCGACGCCGACCTCTCGGCCTTCGCCCTTCCCGACCGCTTCGTCCTGCTGGTCCCCGGCGGCGCCCCCACCCGCCCCGCCAAGCGCTGGCCTGCCGAACGCTACGCCGAACTCGCGGCGAGCCTCGCCGCCGACGGCGTCACCCCCGTCATCTTAGGCACAGCCGCCGAGGCGGAAGCCGCCGCCGTCATCGCCGCCCACTGCCCGGAAGCCCTGAACCTCCTCGGCCGCACCGGCTTCGCCGAGATCGCCGCCCTGGCCCGCCGCGCCGAAGCCGCCATCGGCAACGACACCGGCCCCATGCACCTGATCGCCGCCGCGGGCTGCCCATCGCTGGTGCTGTTCTCGTCGGAGAGCGACCCGGCGCTCTGTGCGCCGCGCGGTCCGATGATCCGGGTGTTGCGGAAGGAAAATTTGGAACTGCTGAGCCAAGCCGAAATCCGGCAGGCCGTCGAAGGAATCATGCGCCGTACGGACGGCTCAGCCCACCGAACATCGGGAAGTGCTTCAGGTTGAGAGTCGCGAGGTCCAGGCCATGGACCTTCGCCGTCGCCGCGATGAGAGCGTCGAGAGGGTCGAGAGGGTCGACGTTATGGCTCGGCCCATATTCACGAACATAGTCTCCAGCCAAACCCGCCACTGCCAACCCGACGTCGCAGACGGCATAGACCTGGAACAGCCGCTCGATGGTCCGGCGTTCTCTCGAACCGCGGACGCCCGCCAGCAGTTCTGTCGCAGTGATCACGGAGAGAGACGGCCGGACGGGCAGCCCTTCGACGAATGCGACAGCGGCCTCACGCCCTCGCAGCACGTCGATCACCACACAGGTATCGAGCAGCATCAGGGCTTATCGTAAATCGATCCGAACCGACGCTTGGCAGCCGCCCGAAGCGAGCGGCCGATGTCATCGATATCTGCCCGGTCGCGCCAAAGACCCGCTACGGCGCGGGTCACCTCGCGCCAATCGGCGTCTTGCTGTTCCGACCTTTCTATCAGCAGGTCGACTCCCTCGCGGATCAGGTCGGACTGTCGCTGCCCGGTTCGTGCACCGATCGCTTTGAGCGCCGCCTTCTGGTCGCCGCGCAAGAAAACCTGGACCTTTTCCATCTCGGCCTTTCCTACAGTCGACATATAAAATATATGTCGATGGCGGGTGTATGCTCAACCAAGGATGCGAAGGTCGGGTGGCCCCATCTTGACTCCCGCCGTCCCCGTCCGCATGTTCCGCGGGGCCGAAGAACCCTTAACCGGTCCCAGACTCCCATGGTTGCGATCACCCTCCCGGACGGTAGCGTCCGCCAGTTCGACGGCGCCGTCAGCGGCGCCGATATTGCTTCGTCGATCGGGGCAGGCCTCGCCAAGGCCGCGCTCGCGGTGCGCGTGAACGGCGCCCTGTGGGACCTCACCCGGCCGATCGAGGCGGACGCAGAGGTCGCCATCATGACCACCCGCGACGAGGACGCGCTGGAGCTTCTGCGCCACGACGCCGCCCATGTGCTGGCCGAGGCCGCGAAGGAGTTGTGGCCGGACGTCCAGGTCACCATCGGCCCGGCGATCGACAACGGCTTCTATTACGACTTCTCGCGCCGCGAGCCCTTCACTCCTGAGGATCTGGAGCGGATGGAAGCGCGCATGCACGAGATCGTCGACCGCGACGAGGGCATCACCCGCGAGGTGTGGGAGCGCGACGCCGCCGTCCAGTACTTCAGCGACATCGGCGAGCACTACAAGGCGCAGATCATCGCCGACCTGCCGGACGACGAGGTCATCACCATCTACCGCCAGGGCGATTTCGTCGACCTGTGCCGCGGACCGCATCTGCCGTCGACCGGCAAGCTCGGTCACGCCTTCAAGCTGATGAAGCTCGCCGGCGCCTACTGGCGGGGCGACAGCCGCAACGAGATGCTTCAGCGCGTCTACGGCACCGCCTGGGCCGACGAGAAGCAGCTCAAGGCCTACCTCCACCAGATCGAGGAGGCCGAACGCCGTGACCACCGGCGGCTGGGCCGCGAAATGGACCTGTTCCACTTCCAGGAGGAAGCGGTCGGCAGCGCCTTCTGGCACCCGAAGGGCTGGACCCTCTACCGGGCGATCGAGGCCTATATGCGCCACCGCCTGGAGGCCGCGGGCTACGTGGAGGTCCGGACCCCGCAGCTTCTCGACCGGGCGCTGTGGGAGGCCTCCGGCCACTGGGAAAAGTTCCGTGAGCACATGTTCACCGCCGCCAGCGACGAGGAACGGGTGCTGGCGCTGAAGCCGATGAACTGCCCGGCCCATGTCCAGATCTTCCGCCAGGGGGTGAAGAGCTACCGCGACCTGCCGCTGCGCATGGCCGAGTTCGGCTCCTGCCACCGCAACGAGCCGTCGGGCGCGCTGCATGGGCTGATGCGGGTGCGCGCCTTCGTCCAGGACGACGCCCACATCTTCTGCACCGAGGACCAGATCACCGCCGAGACCATCTCGTTCTGCGAGCTGCTGCTGAGCGTCTACAAGGACTTCGGGTTCACCGACGTCCATGTGAAGTTCTCGGACCGCCCCGCCGTCCGCGCGGGCACCGACGACGTGTGGGACCGGGCCGAGACCGCGCTGAAGGATGCGGTTGCGGCGACCGGACTCGACTACACCCTGAACCCTGGCGAAGGCGCGTTCTACGGGCCCAAGCTCGAATTCGTGCTGCGGGACGCCATCGGCCGCGACTGGCAGTGCGGGACGCT
>PBKC01000020.1 GCA_002721365.1 Rhodospirillaceae bacterium
ATTTTGGTGATGCATGGCATTGACCTCCTGCTTGCGTCCAGAACGCCGCGAAACGTCTGAAAACAAGTAGAATCAATGCCATGCGCCTTGTCTACAAATTTAAACCGGACAGCAGTGGGACAAGCCCGAGCATGACGACGGAGAGCAGAGAGACCTTTTCAGAATCAAAAAACCCGGCCTTTCAGCCGGGTTTCTCGTTATTACAGATCGGCTTTCGCCACCTCAGCTATCCAGGAAGCTTCGAAGCTTCCGGCTGCGGCTCGGGTGCTTCAGCTTGCGCAGCGCCTTGGCTTCGATCTGGCGGATACGTTCGCGGGTGACCGAGAACTGCTGGCCGACCTCTTCCAGCGTGTGGTCGGTGTTCATGCCGATGCCGAAGCGCATGCGCAGCACGCGCTCCTCGCGCGGGGTGAGGCTGGCCAGAACCCGCGTGGTGGTGTCCTTCAGGTTCGACTGAATGGCGCTGTCCAGCGGCAGGATGGCGTTCTTGTCCTCGATGAAATCGCCGAGCTGGCTGTCCTCCTCGTCGCCGATCGGCGTTTCGAGGGAGATCGGCTCCTTGGCGATCTTCATCACCTTGCGCACCTTCTCCAGCGGCATCTGGAGCTTGGCGGCCAGTTCCTCCGGCGTCGGCTCGCGGCCGATCTCGTGGAGCATCTGGCGCCCGGTGCGGACCAGCTTGTTGATCGTCTCGATCATGTGGACCGGGATGCGGATGGTCCGCGCCTGGTCCGCGATGGCGCGGGTGATCGCCTGGCGGATCCACCACGTCGCGTAGGTCGAGAACTTGTAGCCCCGGCGGTACTCGAACTTGTCGACCGCCTTCATGAGGCCGATGTTGCCCTCCTGGATCAGGTCCAGGAACTGCAGGCCGCGGTTGGTGTACTTCTTGGCGATCGAGATGACGAGGCGGAGATTGGCCTCGATCATCTCCTTCTTGGCCTGATTGGCCTCGCGCTCGCCCTTCTGGACGGCGCTGACGATGCGGCGGAACTCGCCGACGTCGAGGCCGACATCGGTGGCGACCTCGAACACCGAGCCGCGGATACGGCCGATCTCGTCGGGATCGTGGCTGATGAACTTCTGCCAGCCGGGCTCGGGCAGCGCGGCGATGCGCTCCATCCAGGTCTGGTCGAGCTCGTTGCCGAAATAGTGCTTCAGGAAAACGTCGCGCTTGACCTTGCACGACTCGGCCATGCGCAGCAGCTTGCCCTCGAGGCCGATCAGCCGGCGATTGCGGCCGTAAAGCTCGTCGACCAACGCCTCGATGCGGCCGTTGTGCAGCCTGACGCCCTGCATCTCCACCAGCACGTCGCGCTTCATCTTCTGATAGCGCTTCTCGGTCGTCGGCTTGAGCTGCTCGCCCTTCATCGCCGCGGCGACGCGCTGTTCCTGCAGCTTGCGGAGCTTGCCGTAGGTGGCGGCGATGCTGTCGAACGTCTCCAGCACCATCGGCTTGAGCTGCTCTTCCATCGCCGACAGCGAGATGTTGCTCTCCTCGCTGCCCTCGCCGTCCTCGTCACCCTCCTCGTCGGAATCGCTGTCCTCGTCGGAGTCCTCGGCATCCTCGTTTTCGGTGTCGTCGGAGCCGAACACGCCGTCGGCGCCCTCGCCCTCCTCACCTTCGACGGGGATGCCGCCATAAGTCGCTTCGAGGTCGATGACGTCGCGAAGCAGAAGCCGTCCGTCCAAGATCGCGTCGCGCCATTCGGTGATCGCCCGCAGGGTGAGCGGGCTTTCGCAGATGGCGCCGATCATCATCTCGCGGCCGGCCTCGATGCGCTTGGCGATCTCGATCTCGCCCTCGCGCGACAGAAGCTCGACGCTCCCCATCTCGCGGAGATACATGCGCACGGGGTCGTCGGTGCGGCCGAGCTCGGTCTCCTCGCCGCCGCCACCGCCGGAGGACGACGAAGACTCGCGTTCCTCCTCCTCGGATTCGGCATTGGCCGCCGCGGGCTCTTCCGTCTCCTCGCTCTCGACCACGTTGATGCCCATCTCGTTGAGCATCGCCATCGTGTCCTCGATCTGCTCCGAGGACATCTGATCCGACGGCAGGATGGTGTTGAGCTCGTCATAGGTGACGTAGCCGCGCTCGCGACCACGCGCGATCATCTTCTTGACCGCGGCCATGGTCGAATCCATCAGCGGACCGTCACCGGACTCTTCCTGCGGATCGACGACTTCAGCTGTGGCTTGCTTATTCGACATCTAATCCTTCCGTATCCCCCAACGAGACGTCACCTTCCGAACAAGGCCCGACGTCGCTCGTTGCGCATCCCCCGACCAACCGCTACAGGCAACCTTCCAAGATAGAACCGCCATATAGAACGCGGCCCGCCGACGTCATCACCTCACCGTGCCCGTTCGCCATGCGACAGCCAGGGTCCCACGCCTGACAGCAGCCTTTCGGCCATTTCATCGCTGACATCACGGTCGGACTCGGCTCTGACATCGACTCCCCGATCTCTCGACTCCGAGACATCCACTGCCCTGTAGTACAGGTCCGCCAGATGACGCCATCCCACGCGCGCATCGGCGGTTGCCGCCCCGGGCTGTGCGAACGATTCGAGGACACGCGGATGGGACCAGTCGTTTCGGGCGAAGAACGCCGCAATGGTTCCATCATGCCCAGCATCTGCTAGATGCCGTTTGAATCGTTCTATTTCAATGCCCGGAGACTCGGACCAGATAGTTATGATGTCCGTTTTAAGGCTGTCAAGCGCGGGGTCCCGAAACGTCATGCGTCCGAACTCCTCGTCGAACGTGTCGAGAAGCTCCGGATGGGTGACGATCGTGGCGACGAGGCCACGCTCGAGACGGCTCAAATCCTGCTGCAACCCGTCGCCCAACGACTTGGTCGAAAGCATCCCGCCCAAGCTCCGTCCGGACGGTGCTCCCCGCGCCTGTCCCCTGCCCCGGTTCCACTCCGGCCGGCGTGCGAAGGCGCGGACGTAGCGCTCATCGAGCAGACGGCGGTATTCCTCCCGGACGGCGCGGTCGGCAACCTGCTCCGACAGCGCCGTGAGGCGTCGGCGCAGGCCGGCGCGCCGCTCCGGCGTGTCGACGGGACCGCGCGCCACTTCCAGATCCCACACGAAGTCGATCAGCGGCCGCGCCGCTTCCAGCGCTTTCCTGAGCGTCGGCGCGCGGCCGCTGGCGACCAGACTGTCGGGGTCTTCGCCCGGCGGCAGGAAAGCGAACCCCAGCGATTTCCCCGGCTCGACCGTCGGCAGGGCCCGCTCGGCCGCCCGTGACGCCGCCCTCACCCCCGCCTGATCGCCGTCGAGGCAGATCGTCGGCTCGTCCGCCAGCCGCCACAGGACCTTGAGCTGCTCCTCGGTCAGTGCCGTCCCGAGCGGTGCGACGGCATGGCCGATCCCCGCCTTGTGGAAGGCGATCACGTCCATATAGCCCTCGGCCACCACGACCTTGCCGGCGCTGCGGATCGCCGAACGCGCCTGGGCGACGCCATAGAGCGAGCGGCCCTTGTGGAACAGGGAGGACGCGGGCGAGTTGAGGTATTTGGGCTCCCCCTCTCCCAGCACCCGGCCGCCGAAAGCGATCACCCGGCCGCGCGGATCGGTGATGGGAAACATCACCCGGCCGCGGAAATAGTCGTAGGGCAGACGCCCGTCGTCCGGCATGCGGATCAGGCCCGCCTCGACCATTACCTCCTCGGCGAAACCTTCCTTGCCCAGATGGGCCTTGAGGCCGGCGCGGCCGTCGGGCGCATAGCCCAGGCGAAAGGTCTCGATCGCCTGATCGTCGACGCCACGGCGGCGCAGATAGGCCAGCGCGTCGCGCCCGGCCTCGCCGCGCAGCTGGACCGAGAACCAGCGCGCCGCGGCCTCCAGGACCTCGACGAGAGAGCCCGTGCGCGCCGCCCGTTCACGCTCCTCGGGCGTTTCGCGGGGCATGGCGAGACCGGCTTCGCCGGCCAGACGCTCGACCGCCTCAGGAAAGGTGAGGCCATCCTGACGCATCGCGAAGCCGATCACGTCGCCATGGGCGCCGCAGCCGAAGCAATGGAAGAAGCCCTTGTCGGCGCTCACCGTGAAGGACGGCGTCTTTTCCTGATGGAACGGGCACAGGCCCTTGTATTCGTGACCGTGCCGGATCAGCCGCACGCTGCGGCCGATCCAGTCGGCTATGCCGACGCGGGCACGAATCTCGTCGAGGAAATGCGGCGGGAATGCCATCGGCTCTCAACCCGCTTCGGCGCGCGGCCGGGCGCCGGGCCGACACCCGGCCACCCCCGGTCGAAGATCAGCGTAACCGGCCCGCCTCAACACAAGCGGCGCTTGACCATGGAACTCGCCTTGGCGAAATCCATGCGGCCGGGATAGTTCTGCTTCAATGCCGCGATGGTACGGGCGATGTCCTTGGCACAGCAGGCGTCGATATGGTCGATCGCATCCTCGACCGCCTGCTCCGTCTCGGCCTCGGTCAGCGGCCTGGGCAGGAAGCTCTTGATGATGGCAATCTCATCGGCCTCCTGCTGAGCCAGCTCGACCCGGCCCGCCTCCTCGTACATGCTGATGGATTCCTGGCGCTGACGAACCATCTTGCTCAGCATTTCCAGGATTTCGTCGTCACTGATCGGCCCATGATCGCCGCCGCCATTGCTGCGGGCGGCGATATCGCGGTCCTGAAGGGCGGCAAGGATCAGCCGCAAAGTGGAAACCCGGCGCTCATCCCTGGCTTTCAAAGCCTCCTTGAGCGCAGCGGCAAAGCGTTCGCGCAACATCGGTATCGTCCTCGGAAAAGGCCCCGTTCGTCGATCGCGGGCGGCGTTCAAAACGCACTGCCGTCATGCCCGACGAGTATAGAAGTTTCTGTCCGACGGGGCTCGACAGAAATTCGATCCCATAGATGGGCCCTCCAGATCAAGGGACAAGACCCGTGTTCGAAGCCAGCCGCCACGACGGCATCGGGCGAATGCGGGTCAGGCCTGCCGGAATCGCGGATCAGGCGGCCTTGCGCCGGCCCGCGCCGCTGCGCCCTGCCGACGGTGGTTGGTTTCGCGGTGCAGCCGGTCCCCGGCCGGGCATGACGGCCACAGCGTCGTAGGCCTTGAGACGCGTCTTCACCTTGAGCCTGCTCCACAGGATCGCCGCAGCGACCACGACGCCGAGACTGAATGCTCCGCCCGTCGTCACATCGCCCCCACCGGTTCCGGCCTGAAGGATGCCGCGGATGGTCACCGTCACGCCGAAGATACCAAGCACGAGGATGAGGACCGCATACACCTCGCCCGCATACCGCTCGACCCAACCCGGTGCGTGCGGCCGCCGAAAAGTGACCAGTCCGTATCCGAACAGAAGCACGGCCGCCGCCAGCAGCAGCACACCCCAAAACAGCACCATCCGACCCTCCGTGAAACAGAGAACCGCTCAGGCGGCGTGGCTTTCGGGCTTATCGCGGCGGAAGCGCGCGCGTCTTTCGCGTGACAGAGAGATGGCCTTGGCGAAGACGCCGGAAATAGGCGGCAAGGGCCCGCGAAAAATTATTCCCGACTGTGATCTCTGGACCCCAGTTTGGCGAGTGTTCGCTCGACACTGCCGACATAACCGCCGCCGAAAAGACGCACATGAACCAGCAGCGGATAGAGGTTGTAGAGATCGCGACGTCCCTCCCAGAACCCCGGCCGCAACGGCCGGTGCTCGGCATAGCGGGTGAAGAAGGCGTCGCCGAAGGTCCCGAACAGGGTCGAGAATGCGAGCTCGATTTCCGCATCGGCGAAATAGATCGCGGGGTCGACGAACCCGCTGATCCGGTCGCCGTCGACCAGCACGTTGCCGCCCCACATATCGCCGTGGATCAACGAGGGTGCCGGCTCGTCGATCCATTCACCGAGACGACCGGCCAGCCGCTCGACCCGCACCATCGTCCGCGCCGGCAAACGTCCGGCCTTCTGTGCCTCGCCGGCCATGTAGAGAAGACGATGGTCGCGGAAGAAGTCCCGCCAGGAGTCGTTCCAGGGGTTGGGCTGCGGAAGCCCGCCGATCACCGTGTCGCGGGCATAGCCGAAGCGGTCGCCGCCGACGCCGTGGAGACCGGCCAGAAGGTCCGCCGCATGCCGCTCGACGGCGGGGGTGATGCTTCCCTCTGCGGGCAGTGGTTCGAGAAGCAGCAGGCATTCATCGCTGAACCATACCGCGGGGACCGGCAGGCGGCTCAGCCTCGCGAGCTCCCCCAGCATCCAGCCTTCGATGGCGAGGCCGCCTTCGGCGGACCATTTCGCCACCGCCTCCCGCCCGTCTTCCAGTTGCAGGCGGTAGACCTCGGCGACACAGCCGCCGTGAAGAGGGACTGCGCGTCGGGGCGCGGAACCGATCGCGGCCCGGACGGCCTCAGCCAGTCTCGCCGGCACGGTCGCGCTCCAATTCCGCTGCGACCGCCGCCAGAAGCCCTTCCGATGCAGCGACGATAAGGTCCAGCACCCGCTCGAAGCCGTCGCCGGCGCCATAGTAGGGGTCGGGAACCTCCCGCATGGATGATTCCGGTGCGAAGTCCAGGAACAGCGAAATGCGCCCTTCCGCCGTCGGGTCGAGACGCTGGAGGGCCGCGAGGTGGCTTCGGTCCATCGCCAGCACGAAGTCGCACCGCATGAGGTCGTCCACCCGCACCTGCTGGGCGCGGATCTCGGAAAGGTCATAGCCGCGCCGCCGCGCCGCCGCCTGCGCCCGGCGGTCCGGGGCTTCGCCGACATGGTAGTCGCCGGTACCGGCGGAGGCGATTTCCACCCGTTCCGCAAGGCCGGCATCGGCGACGAGCTTTCGGAATACACCTTCGGCCGTCGGCGATCGGCAGATGTTCCCGGTGCAGACGAACAGCACCCTGACCGGAGGCTCAACCAACGCCCGCCTCCACCGCCAGCACCGCCGCCGTCTCGCGCACCAGCGCCCAGGCCGCCTCGACATGGCGCTCCTCGGTCGCCGTCTGCCCGACCGACCAGCGGATCACGTACCGCCCGCGAAGACGCGTATGGGTGAAATAGGCACGGCCGGTCGCGTTTACCCTCTGCATGAGCGCCTCGTTGAGAGAGTCGACACGGACGGGATCTGCGATCCCCGCCGGCAGCCAGCGGAAACAGAACAGCGCCAGCCCCGAATCCGCGACCACCTCCCAGTCCTGATCGGCCTGCATGCGCTCGACCAGCCGTCGGGTCATCGCGATATGTCCGCCGATCGCCTGTCTGAGCCCGAACGCGCCATAATGGCGCAGCACGAACCACAGCTTCAGCGCCCGGAACCGTCGGCCGAGCTGAATACCCCAGTCGCGATAGTTGACGACCCGGTCGCCCTCGGCGGTCTTCAGGTACTCCGGTGTGATTTCGAAGGTCTGCACCAGCGCCGCCGGATCACGGACGAAATAGGCCGTGCAGTCGAAATTGGTGAACAGCCATTTGTGCGGATTGAACAGAAAGCTGTCGGCGCCTTCGATCCCTTCGATCATCCAGCGGTGCTCGGGCAAAACCAGCGCGCTTCCCGCCCAGGCGGCATCGACGTGGAGCCAGATGCCGTGCTTCCGGCAAATCTTCGCGATCGCCGCCACCGGGTCGATCCCTCCTGCCCCGGTGGTGCCGATCGTCGCGACCACGCAGACCGGCGTGAACCCGCCCGCGACGTCCCGATCGATCGCCTCGCTGAGCAGATCGGGACGCATCGCATATGAGTCGTCGACCGCGATCTTCCGCAGGTTCTCGCGCCCGAATCCGGCAATGCCGACATCCTTCTCGATCGAGGAATGGGTCTCCTCCGAGCAATAGACGGTCATCCGCCCCTGCCCCGCCATCCCCGACCGGTTCGAGGCAAAATCCGTCGCCCGCTCCCGGGCCGAAAGCAAGGCGCACAGGCTGGCGGTCGAGGCGGTATCCTGAATACAGCCGGTGAACCCCTCCGGCAGGCCGATGAGCTGGCTGAGCCACTCCATCACCCGCGTCTCGAGTTCGGTCGCCGCCGGCGAGGTCTGCCAGCTCATGCACTGGGCGCCGAGAGTCGCCGTCAGCATCTCCGCCAGCACCGAAGGCGGGCTGGAATTGGCCGGAAAGTAAGCAAAGAAGGCGGGGTGCTGCCAATGGGTGATGCCGGGCAGGATCGTCTCGCGGAAGTCGGCGAAGATGCGGCCCATGTCCTCGCCCGCCTCAGGCGGCGTCGAGGGCAGCCGCTTCGCGATGTCGCCGGGCTCGACCGCGGCCCGCACCGGGCGCTCCTCGACGGTTTCGAGATAGTCCGCCATCCAGTCGGCCATCTCGTGGGCCCACTTCCTGAACTCGCGCGTGTCCATTCTCTCCCTGTCCCCGGCGCCGTTCTCCGTGCGCCGCTTCGGCGTTTTACCATGCCCATCGGAAAGGCTTCACCAGCGGCCCGATCGACGACCGGGCGATTTCGCGAACCTGCCTCTCGTCGTCATCCCCCGATCGAGCCTGACGTTGACAAATGGGAAGGGACACAGTGAGGGGCAACATGAGGATCGTCGCGAGGCCACCGGTCCTCAGTGATCCCCGGGGCGCAAAGGATCGCCCCCTTCACCGCCGCTGGCCCGCCAATCCCTTCGGCGTTACCCTCCGGAGCCATGACCGAACCCGTGATCCGCCCCCACTTCTGGGACGACGCCTGCACGGCGCTGTCCGCCGCCGACCCGGTAATGGCCGGGATCATCGAGCAGGTGAAGGAGGAACATCTCCGCCCGCGCCATGACCCGTTCATGACCCTCGCGCCGCTCGATCGTCGGCCAGCAGATCTCGGTGAAGGCCGCCGACTCGGTCTGGCAGAAGCTGGTGGGGACGCTCGGCGCGATTTCGGCGGAATCCGTCTCGGCGACCGAGGAAGCGGAACTACTGACTTGCGGGCTGTCGCGCCAGAAGGCCCGCTATCTCGCGAGCCTCGCCACCCATTTCCGGGACGGCACGATCGGGCTGTCGGACTGGCCCGACCTCGACGACGAGGCGGTCATCGAGGCGCTCTGCGACGTCAAGGGCATCGGCCGGTGGACGGCCGAAATGTTCCTGATCTTCCACCTGATGCGCCCCGACGTGCTGCCCCTGGCCGACATCGGCCTCCAGCGCGCGATGCGCCTCCACTACAACGACGACACGCCCATGGACCGCGCGGCGATGGCGGAACTCGCCGAGCCCTGGCGCCCCTGGCGCTCGGTGGCGACCTGGTATTTGTGGCGGAGCCTCGACCCCGTGCCCGTCGACTACTGACGGGTACGGAGCCGGGCCGTTCTTCATTCGGCCGCCTGCCCGAGGGGCACGGACGCGCCTTTCTTGCCTTTCGTCGTCCTCCGCGAAAGCGGAGGACCCACTGGCTGGGAAGCAGCCCTTCCCGGAGCGACACGAAGGCGCTGCCGGTGGGTCCTCCGGCCGATCCTCGGATCAGGTCCGACGAGAAGGACGACGATCTCCTGGATCGAAACGTGCTGCCGCGCTCAGGCCTCGACGTCGCCGCGGCCGAGCTTTTCGAACCAGTCGTCGATGGTGATCAGGCCGCCTTCCTTTTCGGCCCGGCCCTTGTCGCTGGCCGGGAGGTCGTCCTGGATCATGTCGATGCGCTTCCAGCCCGCCATCGGGGTTGCCACGTCGGGCCGCGGCGCGTACCGGGACCCCTGCACCTTCTGGTAGCGGTGGACGTAGCGGGGGCAGTTTATGAAGACCTGCTCCACCGCGACGCGCACGACGAGCTGGGCCTCCTTGAACAGGCCGATGTCGGCGCCGGCATCGCTCACCGTCGCGGTGCCGTGGACGCGGAGCCGGAACGGGCGCTCGAAGTCCATGAACAGCATGCCGATCTTGGCGTGATTGGTCATGTTCCCGACCGAGTAGAACATGCCGTTGCCGTCATAGGACGGGAAGGCAAGCGTGGTGTGATCGACGACCTTCACGAACCCCGGCTCGCCGCCCTTGTAGGACACTGTCGGCTGGCCCTGGTCGTCCACGGTGGAGAGCCAGAACATGTCCCGGCTTTCGATAAACGCTTTGTCCTGTTCCTCGATCTCGCCCTTCATCGCCAGGGCCTCGATCTTGTCGGCGAGGCGGCGGGTATCGAAGCGATCCTGCAGGACACGGTGATGGTCGCGGTAGAACGTGCTCATTGATCCTCCCTGTCGGGGCTCGTTGTTGGTTTGATTTCGAGCCTCTTTCCCCAATAGACGACCACCACCACCGGCGCAAAATGATTCGCGCTAAAAACGGGCAGTCGCTGGTTCCCTGCAAACGAAAACAAGGTTCCGCCAAACCGAAACAGTGGCGCCGCAGGTGGACGCAGCGCTTATGTAGTCTCGCAGCCGATTTTGCACTTGCGAACAGTCGGAGAGCTTGGTTGCGGAACACCCAGCGCTATGCCATACACTGTCGAACAATCGTTCGATAGAGACGACACGGGGCAAGGGGAAACGGTCGAAAATCCGACCGGTCGGTGGAACGCCCCGCAAACGGATTGGCCCATATGAAGAATTTGCCCGTGGTCGTACGCGCCGTCATGGCGCCTATGCTCGTCATCGGTGGCCTCGCCGTGACCGCTCTTCCGGCCGTGGCGCAGGACGCGGCGCTGGTCGGCGTCGACGAAGTCCTGCAGGAACCGTTGGCCCAGACGGTGCCGGTGATCGGCCGGTTCATCGCGCGCCAGGGCGGACCCGTTGCCACGCAGGCCGGTGGCCGCGTCACCAAGATCAATGCCCATGTCGGCGACCGCGTCGCCGCCGGCGACGTGCTGGCCGAGCTCGACCTCGACCGCCTGAGCTGGCAGCGCGATCTTGCCAAGGCGGCCTACGCGGCCAGCGATGCCCGCCTGGGCGCCGCCCAGGCCCGCCTGACGAAAAAGAAGCAGGAATTGGCGCGTATCGAAGGCATCCAGACCTCGGCCGCATTCAGCCAGGCGCGCTACGAAGACGTCCAGCAGGAGTTGATCGAGGCGGAAGAAGCGGTGTCCGAGGCGGCTTCGGCCAAGGTCCAGGCCCAGGCCGAGCTCAAGCTCGCCCAGGACGACTTCGAAAAGGGTCGCGTTGCGGCGCCGTACAACGGGGTGGTCACCGCCAAGCATACCGAGGTCGGGTCCTACCTGCGGGTGGGCGACCCGGTCGCTTCGCTGGTCAATGTAGGCGCCCTGGAGATCGAGGCCGACGTCCCCTATGAGCGGATCGCCGGTCTCAAGGTCGGCACCACCCTCCCCGTCAGCCTTCCCGACGGAACCCAGCAGAGCGCCAAGGTACGCGCGGTCGGTGGCGAGGAAGACCCCCTTACGCGCACCCGCGTCGTCCGCCTCTCGCCGCAGATCGAGAATCCCATCGTTCCGCTGGCGGACGGCATGAGCGCCACGATCTTCGTCCCTGCCGGCATTCCGCGGAACGTCGTCACGGTCGACAAGGACGCGGTCATCAAGCGTCAGGGCATGTCGCTGGTCTACATCGTCCAGGACGGCACCGCGCAGATCCGCCCGATCGAACTCGGCGAGGCGGTCGGCGACCGCTTCGAGGTGGGCAGCGGCCTTCAGCCCGGCGACGTGGTCGTCAACCGCGGCAACGAGCGGCTGCGCCCCGGTCAGGCCGTCAAGCCCGGCGCCGCGCCCGAGGGCGAAGGCGAGGGGAACAGCTAGATGAACCTGATCCGGGTCGCCATCTCGCGGCCGATCGCGGTCATCGCCGCGGTGTTCATGGTACTGATCTTCGGTTTCCTGGCTTTGCAGCGGATCCCGATTCAGCTCACCCCCGACGTCCGCAAGCCGACGCTCAGCGTCACGACTTACTGGTATGGCGGCGCGCCGATCGAGGTCGAGCGCGAGGTCGTCAACCGCCAGGAGGAGCAGCTCAAGGGCCTCGAAGGCTTGGCGTCGATGGAGAGCAACTCCCAGGACGGCCAGGCGGAAATCACGCTCGAGTTCAACCTCGACGTCTCGATGGACCGATCACTGCTGCTGGTCTCCAACCGTCTCAACCAGATTTCGGGCTATCCGGAAGAAGTCGACGAACCGACCATCAGCACCGCCGGCCTGGACGACAATCCGATCGCTTGGTTCATCCTGACACGGACGTCAGGAAACAACCGCCCCATCGATACTTACGGCGATTTCGTCGAGGATAACATCAAGGACCGGCTGGAGCGCGTAGCCGGCGTTTCGCGATCGAACGTCTATGGCGGCGCCGAGCGCGAGATGCGGGTCATCGTCGATCCGGAGAAAATGGCGCGCTATCACCTCACCGTGCCGGAAGTGGTGACGGCCTTGAGGCTCGCCAACGCCTCCTACTCGGCCGGCGACGTCAAGGAAGGCAAGCGCCGCTACGTCGTCCGCGCGGACGGCGAGTTCGAGACGCCGGAAGACGTCCGCCAAGTGGTGCTGCGCTCTCCCGGAAGCGCGGCCGCCGCCGGCGGCATGGGCCGCGTCACCGTCGACAACATCGCCGACGTTCATTTCGCCTACAGGGAAGCGAGCGCCAACATCCGCTTCCTCGGAGAGCCCGCCATGGCGATCAACGCCGTGCGCGACACCGGCGCCAACGTCATCGAGACGATGGAGGGCATCCACGAGGCGATCGACGAGATGAACCAGACCATCCTGCCCCAGGCCGGTCTGAAGCTCGAACAGGTCTATAACGAGACCGTCTACATCAACTCGGCCATCGACCTCGTGGTCCAGAACATCTGGATGGGCGGCCTGCTGGCCGCCGCGATCCTGATGCTGTTCCTCAGGTCGTGGCGGGCGACGCTGATCGTGTCGATGGCGATTCCGATCTCGGTCGTCGCGTCGTTCGTGGCCATGGCGGCCCTGGGCCGATCGCTCAACGTCATCTCGCTGGCCGGCATCGCCTTTGCCGTCGGCATGGTGGTGGACGCCGCCATCGTCGTGCTGGAGAACGTCTACCGTCTCCGCGAACGCGGCATGTCGGCGCCCGAAGCGGCCTATCACGGCGCCCAGCAGGTCTGGGGCGCGGTACTGGTTTCGGCCCTGACCACCGTGCTCGTGTTCGTTCCGATCCTGGTCATGGAGCTGGAAGCGGGACAGCTGTTCCGCGACATCGCCGTCGCCGTGTCGACCGCGGTGCTGATGTCGCTTCTGGTGTCGATCACCGTGATCCCGGCGCTGTCCAAGACCCTGCTCAAGGGCGGACGCAGCGAGGAAGGCGAAACGGCGGCGATGCGGCGCTATCCCCTGCCCGGCTTCGACAATTTCGCCCGTGCGTTCGTCGGCGTCATGCTGGGCTACACGCGGCGGATCGTCCGCAGCAAGAGCGCCTCGACGGCAGTCGTCCTGGTCCTGGTTCTGGGGACCGGTGCCGCCGCCTGGATCTTCCTGCCGAAGCTCGAGTACCTGCCGGAAGGCAACCGCAACCTCGTCTTCGGCATCATGCTGCCGCCGCCGGGCTACAACCTCGAAACCATGACCGAGATCGGCGAGCGTATCGAGGATCAGGTGAAGCCGATGTGGGCCAGAGTCAGCGGGCCTGAGTCTGAGCCCGGCCAGCCTCCCAAGATCGACAACTTCTTCTTCGTCGCCACCCGCCGTGGGCAAACCTTCTTCGGCGCCACGGCGATCGAAGCCGACCGGGCCGGCGAGCTCGTACCGGTGCTGACCCGCACCCCGTTCGGCGAGCCTGGCACCTTCGGCGTGTTCACCCAGCCCAGCCTGTTCTCGCGGGGCCTCACCGGCGGCCGGACGATCGAGCTCGACGTGTCGGGCCCCGACCTCGCCGACGTCATCGGCGTGGCGCAGCAGGCCTTTGGAATCATCTCCCAGAAGATGCCGCGGACCGAGGGCAACCAGGCCCGGCCGATCCCCGGCCTGGAACTCGGCTCGCCCGAAGTGCGGGCGGTCCCCGACCGTCTTAAGCTCGCCGACAACGGCGTTACCGCCCAGGCCATGGGCGAAAGCGTCGATGCCTTCAACTCGGGGCTCCGCGTGGCGGAGATCACCGTCGACGGGCGCCGCATCGACCTCACCCTGCAGGGACCCGAGGACGACATCGTCAACACCCAGGGCATCGGCTTCCTGCCGATCGTCACCGCATCGGGCAACATCGTGCCCCTGAACTCGCTCGCCCATGTCGACGTGACCGCCGGTCCGACCGAGGTGCGCCATGTCGAGCGCGAGCGTACGATCACCATCGAGGTCAAGCCGTCGCCGACCCTGGCGCTGGAAAGCGCCATCGACCTCATTCAGAGCGACGTCATCGACGCGCTGAAGGCGGGGGGCCTGCCGCCGGGGGTGCGCATGCGCATGGCCGGCACCGCCGACGAGCTGACCAAGACCTGGAATGCGATGGTGGTGAACCTTCTGGTCGCCATCGTCATCGTCTACCTGCTGATGGCGGTGCTGTTCGAGAGCTTCGTCTATCCGATGATCATCATGCTCTCGGTGCCGTTGGCGGCGGCCGGCGGCGTCGCCGGGCTGGCCTTGCTCAATACGTTCCAGTTCCAGGCCCTCGACATGCTGACGATGCTGGGCTTCGTCATCCTGATCGGCATCGTCGTCAACAACGCGATCCTGCTGGTGCACCAGACGCTGTTCCATCTTCGCAGCGAGGGGATGGAACGCGATGCGGCGATCGTCGAAGCGGTCCAGAACCGCATGCGGCCGATCTTCATGTCCACGCTGACCAGCGTGTTCGGCATGTTGCCGCTGGTGGTCATCCCCGGCGCCGGGTCGGAGCTCTATCGTGGCCTGGGTTCGGTGGTGGTCGGCGGCCTGTCATTGTCGGCGGTGCTGACTCTGGTGATCGTGCCGCCGCTGTTGGCGATCTTCGTCCGCAAGGACGAGGTCGCCGCCGCCGAAGGCGAAGGCACCCCCCTCGCCCAAGCAGCCGAGTAATCAGAGCAGGCGGCTCGATCAGAGTTCACACCTCACGCCGCGGCGACGTGAGGCGATCGAGCCGGAGGCGGTGGCGATCGTCGCTCAGGCGCCGCGCGGCACCGAGAACCGCGACGAACACGCCGAGGCCGGTGCCGCCCGCGATCAGGAACATGATCAGCACCTGATACTTGACCGCCTGGATGGGATTGGCGCCGGCGAGAATCTGTCCGGTCATCATCCCCGGCAGGGAAATCAGGCCAGCCGCGGACATGGCGTTGATGATCGGGATGAGCCCGCTTCTGAGCGATTGGCGAACGATACCGCGGAACGCCCTCGCCCGATCGGCCCCGAGCGCGATCTGCGCCTCGATCGATACCCGCTCCCGTACGGCGCTGGTCAGCAGCGTATCGAGGCCGAGGCTGATGCCGGTCATCGTGTTGCCGAGGATCATGCCGAGCAAAGGAATCGCATAGCGCGGCGCGTACCACGGGTCCGGCTGGACCATTGCCGTCAGGGCGAGCACCGTGACCGCGCCGGCCGCCGCCAGCATACTCGCCGTACCCAGCCCATATGTCCACCAGCCGACCAGCCGCCACTCCTGCCGCGACAGCACCTCGCGTCCTGCGGCAAGGACCATCACCAAGCCCATCGCCGCCGTCCACCAGGGCGAAGAGACGGCAAACAGCCATTCCAGCACCAATCCGATGAGCAGAAGCTGAACCAGGGTTCTCACGGCCGCGATAACGAGTTGCCGCTCCAGCCCCAGTGAAAGGAGAAGCGACAAGCCGGCGTTGGCGAGGACCAGCAACGCCGCCAGTCCGAGATCCCAAGGCGTCAGGGCAACGGTGTTCATGCGGCTTCTTCGAAAAACCGCCCCTGACGCAGGGCCAGCCGACGCCTCGCCAGCCGCGCGACCGCGTCCTCCTGATGACTGACGACGATCAGGGCCAACCCCTCCGCCAGCGCGGCGCGCAACAGATCGGCGACCATGCCGGTCGCCGCCGGATCGAGCGCCGCGGTCGGTTCGTCCAGCAACAGCACGGACGGCTGCTGGACGGCGGCGCGAAGGATCGCCAGACGCAACCGTTCCCCCGTCGACAAGACCGAGACCGCCTTGTCCAAGGCGTCGTCGCCCAGCCCCAGGCGTGGCAGCCAGGTCCGCGCCGTGCCGGGATCGTCGAAATGATCGCCCGCGCGGTCCGTCCACCACCCCGGCTCCGCCGCGACATAGGTGACGTCCCGTCGCCATGCGGGGCCCGTGTACCGCTCACGGGATCGCTCCGATAGCGTGACGGTGCCCTGGTTGGGATCGAGATCGGCGATCGCCCGGAGGAACAGCGTCTTGCCGGACCCTGACGGTCCCGATACGAGGACACAGTCTCCGCGATCGACGTCCAGGTCGATGGGCCCGATCAAATCCGTCCGAAGACCGCGCACCGAAAGCAAAGCCATTCATCATCCTCGAAAATTAAAATCATTATATTTCATTCCCCGCTTCTCAATATTTCATCATTACGGATCTATCCGCACAGGTTTTCCTCTAGACTGATTAATGTCATAAGAATGGCTAAGAGTCCGACAAGGACATTGCACTTCGGGAGGATTGATGCGGAACGGAATCGCGAAACGCCAAGAGGCTCTCGACCAGGCCGACCTTGTCGCCGGCAACGGCTTGATGTCGCGCCGTGCCCTGCTCACCGCCGGAGGACGCATGACGGTCGCTGCCGCTGCCGGAGGCATGTCGGCGCTGGCGGTGAGCCGCAGTGCCGCGGCGGAGGCTTTGTCGGTCCCGCCGTCCATGACGGTTCCGGGCGCACCGATGTCCGGCTACGGGCAGCCCTCCCCTTACGAGGAAGCGGTGCAGCGGGGCGTTCTCAAGCCCTACGGCGATCTCGCCCCCGGCACGGGCGTTTCCATGACGCCTCTCCAGCATCTCGCCGGCACGATCACGCCGAACGGCCTTCACTTCGAACGCCACCATAACGGCGTTCCCAGCATCGACCCCGAGACGCACAAGCTGCTCGTCCACGGGTTGGTGAAGCAGAACCTGATCTTCACCGTGAACGACCTGCTTCGCTATCCGATGACGTCGCGGACCTGTTTCCTCGAATGCTCGGGCAACAGCTTCTTCAACAGCTTCCCGAAGCCGATGCAGATGCCCTGCGGCATGATTCACGGCCTGATCTCGGGGACGGAGTGGACGGGGATTCCCCTGGCGACGCTGCTGGACGAAGCGGGCGTCGATCCGAAGGGCAAATGGATCCTGGCAGAAGGCGCGGACTCGGCGGGCATGAGCCGAAGCGTGCCGCTCGACAAGGTTCTCGATGACTGCCTGCTCGCGCTCTACCAGAACGGCGAACGCCTCCGTCCCGAGCAGGGCTATCCGATGCGCCTCCTGGTCCCCGGCTGGGAAGGCAACATGAACGTGAAGTGGCTGCACCGGATCAAGGTGACCGAGGGACCGACCGAGACGAAGGACGAGACCTCGAAATACACCGACCTGCAGCCGGACGGCATCGCCCGTCAGTTTACCTTCCCGATGGGGGTGAAGTCGGTCATCACCCACCCGTCCGCAGGGCTCGCCATGCAGGGACCCGGCTTCTACGAGGTCTCGGGCCTCGCCTGGTCCGGTCATGGCACGATCGCCAAGGTCGAGGTCTCTGCCGATGGCGGGAACAGCTGGGCGGAAGCCGCCCTTCAGGAACCCGTCATGTCCATGATGCTGGTCCGCTTCCGGCTCCCCTGGAGATGGGACGGCAGCCTATCACGACTCATGAGCCGGGCCGTCGATGACCAGGGCAACGTGCAGCCAAGCCACGAAGCCTGGGCCAAGCAGTATGCCACGGGCCCCGCCGGCAACCTGTACCACTGCAACGCGGTCCAGACGTGGGAGATCACAGCTGAGGGGGAGATCGCCAATGTCTATGTCTAAACGCGCGCTGGCGACGGCCGGGCTGGTGCTCGCTCTTTCGTCCGTCTCCGCCCGGAGCGAACCGCAACTCGGCCAGCCGATCTCCGATGCCGACATCGCAGCATGGGACATCAGCATCCCGCCCTCGGGTGAGGGCCTGCCGCCCGGCAGCGGAACCTTCGCGGAAGGTCGTGACGTCTATGCGCAATCCTGCCTGCGCTGTCATGGCGAAGGGGCCGCTGGCAAACCGGCGGACGCGCTCGTCGGCGGCCAGGGATCGCTGTCGACCGATGCGCCGCAAAAGACCGTCGGCAGTTACTGGCCCTACGCGACGACGCTTTTCGACTATATTCGCCGAGCGATGCCGCTCGAATCGCCGCGCTCGCTGAGCGACAAAGACGTCTACGCCGTCACCGCATATATCCTCGGCCTCAACGGAATCATCCCTGAAGATGCGGTGATGGACGCCGCCTCACTGCCGGACGTGCAGATGCCCAATCGGGACAGCTTCGTCTCCTGGTATCCGTCGCCGCCACGCTAACATCGTCGAAGGACATGCATGGCGACGGAGAGGCGGAAGGCAGGCAAGGCAATGGACTTGGCCTGCGCGCACGTGCGAAGATCGCTTGGGTCGGGGAGTGACCCGACGTCGTTTCCACTGGAACCACCGAGGCTTGATGGGAGGGATCTCTCGCGCGGCGGCGGCATTTACCGCCACGGTGCTTGCATGTCTGCCGGTCAGGGCAGATGACACAACCTGCCCCGAGCATGACCGCTATGCGACGATCATGGCGGGAGCCCGAACCGAATGGCCGGAGAGCAATCCGGTCAAGTTGAGCCCGGAATGGACCGAGTACTTCATGCTCGGCTACAACGATGATCAACAGTCCGAGGAGCCGACCGTCGCTGACACGGTGGTGGCTTTTCCCCTTCCTCCGGATATCGCCGCGACGTCCTACTTCTTCGGATTTGTCGACGATTGCCTGACGTTCTATGCCGACCTGACGGAAGCCAAGGTGATGCACTTGATCGAAAAGGGTCACGCCATCGCCGAGAGCGGCAAGGACACGCCCGCCGTCGAGTGATTGCGGCTAAGCTTTTCTTTCACGGCGGACTGGCCGGCGCCGATGGCCTGCCCCACCCCCTCTCCCGTATCGCGGCCACTCTGTTAGGCGCGTTAGCGCTCGCGTCTGCGTGGAACGGCGTCGGCGCGAAAGCGGCAGAGGACCAAGCGCCGCATGGAATCGGTGTCCGCGTCAGCCACGTCACCTCGTCCAACCTCAATATTTACGACTGCCAGCTCCGCCTCGACGTCAGAAACCACCTCGACATCCCGATCCTGGCCATGGCCGGCACGTTGAAGGTCTATGACGCGAACGGCAATTTGCTGGCCGCCCCGCTGGCCGAGAGCACGCGTATCGGTCCCGGCACGGAACGGCGAGACGCCTTTGGCTTCAAGGTAGACGTCGAAGGCGGGCTCAACCCGAGCAACCAGCTCGAACTCGTCGAGCAATGCAACATCCTCAAATCGGCGGAATACGTTCTGCACGCCTGTCTCGACGAGCATGGCGACGACATCTTCGACCGCTGTGCGGCAGGCCTCTATCAGATGGCCGACAGCGCTCTGCCCTTGCGCTTCTTGGCGGTCCACGAGCTGGATCCGTTCACGCGTGGCGTGCCGGAGGCCAAGACCGAGCGGATGGACGAGGCGCGTGAAATCCATCTGGCGGAATACGGGCTCACCTTGTCGACGATTACTGCCTCCCTCGCCGACCGCTTCGACGTCGCACCGGATCAAAAAGGGTTACTGGTCGTCTCTATCGACGGCGACGGCAGCGCCGCCAGGGTGGGGCTGCGGGCCGGCGACCTAGTGAGTGAAATCGATCAGCAGGAAGTGGCCGACATCGCCACCGCCCGGCGGCTGTTCGAGTCCGCCTTTGCCGCCGACCGGGCGATCCTTCTGCTCGTGGATCGCGGCGAAACGCCCGTGTTCACGGTGCTTCCCGCACACTGACGGAAGAAGGGGCCGCGATCGCCGCCCCTCCCTTCCGTGCACCGCTTAACTTAGATCCGCCGCGCGTCATTCCGACGTGAGGCGATCATGCTCTAACGGATCGGCGAAAACGACGTCGGCAGGAGGATCTTCGATTCCTGCGACACCATGTGCTCGCGCAGGTTGGGAAGCATCTTCTGCCAGCGCGGGTCCTGGAACAGCGCCGCGCGCCGCTTCGTCCGCTCTTCGAAGTTCTCGTAGCCCCACATGTGGACGATCTGATTGAGGGGCCCGATCTCGGTGTAGAAGTAGCCGACCATGTTGCCGAGGATCTCGAGCTGGGCCTCCATGCCCTGCTCCTCATAGGTCTTCAGATAGGCTTGCGTGGTCCCGGGCTTGATGGTGTAGGTCCGCTGTTCGACGATCACGGCACGCTCCCTTGGCAAAGTCATTTGTACTGGAATGGCTGCGACGTCGTGAATGGTTGCGGCGCAGCACGCGTAACCAAATCAACCCCCCTGACGCTTGTCAACGCGCTGCGCCAACCGCTACACCTCCGAACGTCGATCTAGCGAGGAGAGCGAATCATGGCCGACACCTACCGTGCCTTCGTGGTCGAGAAAGCGGGCGACGACGTAACGGCGAGCCTGAAGGAACGGACGCTGGGCGATCTTCCGGAGGGCGAGGTGACGATCCGCGTCGCCTGGTCGGATGTGAACTTCAAGGACGGGCTTGCAACGCTCGCCAAGGGCGGCGTGGTCCGGCGTTATCCGCTGGTGATCGGCATCGATCTCGCCGGCACGGTCACCGAATCGCGCGACTCGCGCTTCAAGGAGGGCGACGAAGTTCTCGTCACCGGCTTCGATACCGGGGTCGCCCATGACGGCGGCTACGCCGAGCTGGCAAGAGTTCCGGCCGACTGGGTGGTGAAACGGCCGGAGGGGCTCACCCTCCGCGAGGCCATGGCCCTCGGCACGGCCGGCTTCACGGCAGCGCTCGCCATCCGCCGGCTCGAAGAGAACGGCTTGAAGCCCGACGCCGGCCCTGTGCTGGTGACCGGAGCAACAGGCGGCGTCGGCAGCGTCGCCGTCAGCATGCTCGCCAACCTGGGCTTCGAGATCAGCGCCTCGACGGGCAAGGCGGATCAGGCCGACTACCTGAAGACGCTCGGCGCCAAGGCGGTGCTGAGCCGGGAGGAGGTCAGCGCCGCCCCGAAGCCGCTGGGTGCGGCGACATGGGCGGGCGCCGTCGATCAGGTGGGCGGCAGCACGCTCGCCTGGGTTCTCTCGACCATGGCCTATCGCGGCGCCGTTGCCTGCACCGGTCTCACCGGCGGCTTCAAATACGAAAGCACCGTTCTGCCCTTGATCCTCCGTGGTGTCTCGGTGCTCGGCATCGACTCGGTGATGTGCCCGATGACGGAGCGCCCGGCCCTGTGGGCGCGGATGGCCGGCGAGCTCAAGCCGAAGCACCTCGCCGACGATATCGCCCAGGAGGTCGGGCTGGACGACCTTCCCGCCGTGCTCGGCGACATACTGAAAGGCAAGGTGCGCGGGCGCACCGTGGTCAGGATCGGCGGCTGAAGCAGCGCGCTGTCCCACCCCGAGCAAGCGAGGCAATTCCATGGCCGGTGTCCTGATCGCTCTCCACGCCGAAGCCGCCGTCATCTGGGTCGGCGGCATGTTCTTCGCCTACACCATCCTTCGGCCGGCCACGGGACCGATGGCCGGCCCCGACCGCCTCAACCTGTGGCGGCGCAACTTCAAAGCCTTCTTCGCCGTCGTCTGGGCAGCGATCGTCGTTCTCCTGGCGACGGGATACGGCATGATCTTCGGGATCATGGGCGGCTTCGCCGGTGCGGGCCTCCACATCCACCTGATGCAGGCGCTCGGCATCGCCATGATGCTGCTGTTCTTCCATCTCTACTTCGCCCCCTGGAAGCGACTGAAACGGAAGCTCGATGCGGAGGACTACCAGGGCGCCGCGGCCGATCTCGGCCAGATCCGGCGGATCGTCGGTACCAACCTGATCCTCGGCCTCATCACCGTCTCGATCGGCGCCTCCGGCCGCTACTGGGGCTGAGACCCTCTCCCAGCTCTGTCTCCACCTCTCCCTTTGGGTGAGGGCTGGGAGGGGGAAGACCGGCGTCCGCCCGGTTTCTGTACAGTCTGACCAAGGCTTAGCCATCAAACCGTAACAATGCGCGGCAGAACGCGGCAGCCGCCGCGGTACCATCTTCTGCAACCGCTGCCATCGGCGCCCGAGAATCCTGGAAAACCGGAAAATCGGTATGGCACCGCAGGTTATGGCCCGAACCTTGCTTCCTATAGTTGAAAAAATAACAAGGAAACGCCCCGGGGCTCGCACATCGAAACGCCACGGAGGCAAAAAGAATGTCACTGCTCAAACCAGCCCTCCCGGCTCTGGTCATCGCTGCTGCGGTTTTTCCGAGCCAGTTCGCCAACGCCCAGGACATGGCGTCCGATACCCCTCCGTTCGGAGAGTTCTCGGCCAATGTCGGCGTCTACACCGACTACATCTATCGCGGCATAAGCCAGACGGACGAAGGCCCGGCGATCCAGGGCGGATTCGACTGGGCGCACGACTCGGGCCTTTATGCCGGCGTCTGGGGATCGAACGTCGACTTCAACGACGGGGACGAAGCCAATATCGAAATCGACTACTACGCCGGTTTCGCCAACAGCTTCGAAGGGTTCCACTATGACGTCTCGGGGATCTACTACTCCTACCCAGGTGCGGCAGACGCTCTCGATTACGACTTCTTCGAGGTGGCGGGCGCGCTCGGTTACGACTTCGGCGTCGCCGACGTGACCGGCAGTGTGGCATGGAGCCCCGACTTCTTCGGCGGCATCGGCGATGCGGTCTACTACAAGGGCGAGGTCGCGGTTCCCCTGCCCTACGGATTCGGAATCGACGGGCATGTGGGTCATCAGGATTTCGACAACGCCGCCGCGGTCGACTACACCGACTGGAGCGTCGGCCTGACCTATGCCGTCTGGGGCTTCGATCTCGATCTCCGCTACTACGACACCGACCTTTCCAGCACCGCCTGCGCCGACGGCTGCGACGAGCGGGTCGTATTCGGGATCTCGCGGAGCTTCTGAACCCGGCCAGTTCAAAAACCTACCCGTCATGCCCGCGAAGCCTGCGCCCGCGAAGGCGGGTGGCGGGGCGGGCATCCAGGGGCATGCGGCCAGGCGTCCCTTACACGGCCACCATCTGCCGCTGCGGGTTCCCGCCTGCGCGGGAACGACGAAAGAGGCTCATGGGCGATCCAGTAACGGCTGGATCGCCCCCCGCTCTTCAGTCCCCGGTCTTCCGCAGAGAGTCGATCAGCTTGTCCAGTTCCCGGGCGACGATGCGGTCTTCATCCGAGGGATCGCGCGGGGCAAGGGCCGACCGCTTGAGAACCTGTAGCTTGACGATGTTGGCCTCCGGGTCGTCCGGAAGAAGCCGCTGGTCGAAGCGGACCATGCCGGTGATCGCGTAGTCGCGGCCATCGGGGCCCCGGACCGTCCAGTACTCGGGCAGGGCCGAGTACGGGCGGCCACCGTAATAGTGCTGCATCTCATGCTCGCGCACCGACCGGTCGATGGCGGCGAGCTGGTCGACGAGACTCCGTTCCCGCGCCGTCAGGCCGTCCACATCGACCGCGGCGCCCTGCTGTTTCCGCCCCCGCTCCTCATAGATCACCTGATCGATGATCTGCTGCTGCCGGGCCCTGGCGAAATCCCGTTCGGCGCGGTCGGGGGTCAGGTTCTCGAGCGCGTTCTGCACCGCCTGAAGATGGTTCGGCATCGCCATCGTGGCGGCACGCTCGGCCGGCGTCGGGGCTACAGGTTCGTCCGGTTCGTAAGGCACGAGATTGCCGTCGGCATCGCGGCGCACACGAATCGGACTGTCCCCGCCGGACGGCAGCGACGGCGAGGGCTCCGCTCCCGCCGAACCCTGAGCGTACGCGGGCACGACCGGCTGCCCGGCCGACACGGCAAGGATCGCGCCCACGGCGATCAACCCGACGATCCGACGTTCACCGGGCATCGCGCCACTCACCCCGCTTAAGTCGTTTCCAGCGCCTTCTCGACGACGGCATGCAGCAACACGGCGCAGCCCGTGGCGACATCCTCGGGCGTCGCGTCCTCGATCTCATTGTGGCTGATGCCGTCCTTGCAGGGGATGAACACCATCGCCGCCGGGCAGACCTGCGCCATGTATTTGGCGTCGTGCCCCGCCCCGCTGGTAATCGGCATGAACGGCTCCCCGACCCGCTCCGCCGCGCGGCGCACCGCGGCGACACATCCGGCATCGAACGGCGTGGGTGGCGAGTACCAGATCTGCTCGATCCGGCCATCGATCCCGGCGGCGTCGCAGATCCGCTCGAGCGCGGAGCGCAGCTCCCCGTCCATCGCCGCCAGGGCGTCGGCGTCGGGGTGACGGATGTCGATCGACATCTCGACCGAGCCGGGGATGACGTTCCGCGAGCCCGGCATGATGCGAAACTCGCCCACCGTGCCGCGCCCATGCGGCGGATGCGCGAGCGCCGTCGCGTTCACCGCCTCGACCATCTTCGCCGCGGCCAGAAGGGCATCCTTCCGCACCTCCATCGGCGTCGGTCCGGCATGCGCCTCCATGCCCGTAATCGTCACGTCGTACCAGCGGATACCCTGGATCGCCTCGACGACCCCTACCGGCCGTTCCTCGGCTTCCAGGATCGGGCCCTGCTCGATATGGGCCTCGAAATAGGCGTAGACCGGGCGGCCGCCCAAGGGCTCGGGGCCCGCATAGCCGATCCGCTTCAGCTCTTCGCCGACCGTCGGGCCGTCGACGGTCTTCGTCGCCAGCACCTTCTCCAGCCGGAACTCGCCGGCGAAGGCGCCGGAGCCCATCATCGCCGGCGGAAAGCGCGAGCCCTCCTCGTTGGTCCAGGCGACGATCTCGACCGGCCGCTCGGTCTCGAAGCCGAGATCGTTGAGGCTGCGGACGATCTCCAGCGCCGCCAGCACGCCATAGGCGCCGTCGAACTTGCCGCCCGTCGGCTGGCTGTCGAGATGGCTGCCGACCATGACCGGGGCCAAGTCCGGATTCCGCCCCGGCCGGCGGGCGAAGATGTTGCCGACCGCGTCGACCTTGACGGTGCAGCCCGCCTCCTCCGCCCAACGCACGAACAGGTCGCGCCCCTCGCGATCGACGTCGGTCAGCGCCAGCCGGCAGACGCCGCCTTTGGCCGTCGCGCCGATCTGCGCCAAGTCCATCAGCGACTGCCACAGGCGGTCGCCGTCGATCCTCAGATTGTCCATGCCGCGATCAGTCAAGGGAGGGCCGGCGGTCATAGAGAGGGTTCGCCCGCTCGTAGGCCCGCGTCGCCTGAAGGACCAGCGCATCCTCGTGCAGGCGCCCGACGATCTGAAGGCCCACAGGCAGCCCTGCCTTGGTGAAGCCGCAGGGGATGGTCGAGGCCGGCTGCCGGCTCAGGTTGAAGGGATAGGTGAACGGCGTCCAGGCGAAGCCGTCGCCCTTGTAGTCCGGCGACGGCAGGTTCTCGCCGGCCTTGAACGCTGGGATCGGCATCGTCGGCGTGATCAGCAGGTCGTACTTCTCGAAGAAATAGTTGAGGGCGAGGCCGATCTGCGAGCGCCGGCTCACGGCGTCGTAGAAGTCGATCATGCTGAACTTCCGCCCCTCCTCGGCGAACTGCCGGAGCGAGGGGTCCATCTTGGCCCTCTGCTCTTCGGTGTAGAGGCTGAGCAGATAGGCGGCGCCCGTCAGCCAGTGGGCGAGGAACACGTCCTTCGGATCGTGCGGGAAGGTCGGGTCCGCTTCCTCGACGGTGGCGCCGAGGCCGGCAATGGTCTTCGCCGCCTCCTCGACCAGGGCTGCGACCTCCGGATCGACCTTGACCCAGTCGAGGCCGAGGTCGCGGCTGTAGGCGATGCGAAGGCCCTTCACGCCGTCTTCGAGACCCTGGAGATAGTCTCGCCCGTCGTCGGGAAGCGCCATCCAGTCGCGGATGTCCGGCCGCGTGATGACGTTGTACATCAGCGCCGCATCGGTGACCGTCCGGGCCATCGGCCCGACCGTCGCCAAGGTCCCGAACGGGCTCGCCGGATAAGCGGGCACGCGGCCGAACGTGGGTTTAAGGCCCGTGACGCCGGCGAACGAGCCGGGGATGCGGATCGAGCCGCCGCCGTCGGTGCCGAGCGCCAGCGGGCCCATCCCCGCCGCCAGCGCCGCGGAGGCCCCGCCGCTGCTGCCGCCGGGCGTCTTGTCGAGATCCCAGGGGTTGCGGGTGATACCGGCAAGCAGGCTGTCGGTGACTCCTTTGTGGCCGAACTCGGGCGTGTTGGTCTTGCCGAGCAGCACCGCCCCCTGCTCCTTGAGCCGGGCCACCGTCGGCGCGTCCTCGTTCCAGGGCTGATCGGGATCGGTCGCCTTCGATCCCCGTAAGGTCGGCCATCCCCTGGTGACCAGGAGGTCCTTGACCGAGGTCGGGACCCCGTCCACGGGACCGAGCGCCTTGCCCATATGCCACCGCCGTTCGGAAGCCTGGGCCGCGGAGATCGCCGCGTCGGCGTCAACCAGAATGTAAGCATTGACCTTCTCGTCCAGCGTCTGGATCCGCTGGAGAATGGCCCGTGTCACCTCCAGCGGTGACAGGCTGCCGTCGCCGAAGCGCCCGACCATCTCTGTCGCGGACATGTATACGAGATCGTCGGCCATTCGCTTCCTCTCCTCCTCGATTCCGGGCGTACCAGACGCGCGCCGAGTGTGACACCAACGGGCAGGACTGGAAAAGCCCATCTGGCCCGGTGTGGCTACCGCACAACAGCGTGGCACAAATACTGCGAGCGAACCGCATTCGCGTTTGACCAGGTTGCAGTCGAGGTCTATCGATCGCGAGTGGATATCATTCCCAATCGCAAAAAGCGGCCTTTTGGGATTTCCCACAAATGGACCGCGAACAACAGGATCAGGACAATGCAGACTCCCAGTTACCGCCTTCCCGCGCAGACGGCCGTCATCGTCTCGACCCTTCTCGCCACGGCTGCGCCGGCCCTCGCCGAAAGCGATCTTCCGCTGGACGATCGCGACACACTGACGGGTGACTGGGGCGGCCAGCGATCCGCAATGGTCGAGTCCGGCGTCGAAATCGGCGTGGAGTATATCGGCGAGATGTTCGGCAACGTCTCGGGCGGAGTCGACGAAGGCAGCGTCTATACCGGACGCGCCGAACTCGCCGTCGGCCTTGATCTCGAAACGTTGCTCGGCTGGCGCGGCGCCACGATCTTCGCCAACGGCTACCAGATCCATGGGCGCAGCATCGCCAGCGACTATCTCGGCGGAAACCTCCTTCCGCCCAGCAACATCGACGCCGGGCCGTCGACGCGGCTGTTCAACCTATGGCTGGAACAGAGCCTGCTGGACGACCGACTTGCGATCCGCATCGGTCAGATCGCCGCCGATGACGAATTTCTGGGGAGCGACACGGCCGGCACCTTTCTCAACGGCACTTTCGGCTGGGCAGCGACCACTGCGAACAATATGACCGAAGGTGGCTCCGCCTATCCGCTGGCGGCGCCAGGCGTGCTGGTGCGCGGCAATCCGACCGATTCGGTCACCGTGCTCGCCGCAGCCTTCGCCGGCGACCCCACCGGCCCCAACAACCGCAACGAGGCCGGCACCACCTTCAGCCTCGCGGGCGGTGTCCTCTACTTGGCTGAGGTGAAATACGAGACCGACATGATCGGCGGTCTGCCCGGCACCTACAGCATCGGCGCTGGTATCATAACGGCAGCTTCGACGATCAGCGCTTCGACGATACCGGCGTCTCTCAGAACTCTCCCGCCACCTCCGGCACGCCTTTCTCCCATGACGACGACTACGGCATCTACGCGGTAGCCGACCAGATGGTCTGGCAGGAAGTCGGTGCCGAGGATCAGGGCCTGAGCATGTTCCTTCGCCTGGGCGCTACGCCCGAGGATCGCAATCTCGTCTCGTTCTACGCCGATGCGGGCATGGCCTATAAGGGTCCGTTCGACGGACGTGACGACGACGTGGTCGGCATCGCCTTCGGCTACGCTCAGATCAGCGACGACGCCAGCGACCTAGACAGGGACAATATTCTGCTGAACGGCGTCAACAACCCCGTCCGCGACTACGAGGCGGTGCTGGAGCTGACCTACTTTGCGCAGATCACGCCCTGGTGGTCGTTGCAGCCGGACATTCAGTTCATCTTTCATCCCGGTGGCAACGTCGCCGATCCCAACGACCCGACGGGCGTCCGCGCGATCGACGATGCGGTGGTCGCCGGCCTGAGGACTACGATCAGCTTCTGATCGGGTCACCGCTTTGACGGACTTCTCGCGCTCCCCCCGCGAGAAGTCCGTATCCCTTGGCGTATTCCATACCCGACGATCGCCCGAACGATCCCGGATCGCTTCGGCGAACGGGACTCGGGCGCCGCTCCGCTTCGCGCCGGCATTGCGCTACCGGCAATACACCCACCCGCCCCGCAGACCCCGCGCGCGCTTTACGCACCCGCTGGGCCAGAGTATGAACTGAGCCGCAATACAGCCGAGCAAAGACGAGCAAAAATCGGAGAGGGAGACATGGCAAAAGGGAACGGTAGCAGCCGGCGCAGCGCCGCCTGGTTCGGCGGCAAGGACATGCACGGTTTCATCCATCGCGAGCGCCTGCGCAACCAGGGTACCGCTTCCGACAACTTCGACGGCCGCCCGGTCATCGGCATCTGCAATACGGCTTCCGACGTCAATCCGTGCAACGCGCATCTGACGCGCGTCGCCGAGGCGGTGAAGCGCGGCATCTGGAAGGCCGGCGGCTTCCCCCTCGTCTTCCCGGTAATGTCGCTGGGCGAGCCGATCATGCGCCCGACCACCATGCTCTACCGCAACCTGATGAGCATGGACGTCGAGGAGAACATCCGCTCCCACCCCTTCGACGGCGTCGTCCTGCTGACCGGCTGTGACAAGACCACCCCGGCCTGCATCATGGGCGCGGCGAGCGTCGACCTGCCGACCATGGTGCTGACCGGCGGCCCGATGCTGAACGGCAAGTACCGCGGCCAGGACATGGGCTCGGGTACTGACATCTGGAAGTTCACCGACGCGCTCCGTGCCGGCCGCATGACGATTGAGGAGTACCTTGAAGCCGAGGCCGGCTTCGCCCGCAGCGACGGGCACTGCATGACCATGGGCACCGCTTCGACCATGGCCTCGGTGACCGAGGCGTTGGGCCTCCAGCTTCCCAACGGGGCCGCCTAC
>PBKC01000021.1 GCA_002721365.1 Rhodospirillaceae bacterium
CGGCGAGTCCTTGTTAGCAGTCAGCATTCTTGAGTGCTATTTTTTCGCTGCACCGCATCATCTTGAACCTTCCGACATCCACCGGCAGACTAGAAAGGTCGTTAACGCCTTATACGAGAGGACCGGCATGACGAAGACTTCGGAACTCGGACGGATGCTGAACGACTATCGCCTGGCGACAGCCGAGATCCTGTATCGGCTGCCCGATCATCCCAGCCTTTTGCAGAGCTATGTCTGGCAGGACTACGACATCGCGCCGCGCTTCCCGACTCTGCAGAAGTTCCTCGGATTCTGGGAGAGCAACATCGAGGGGCGGCTTCATTCGGTCCGCATCTGCTCCGCCCGGCTTCTCAAGCCCCATGAAGTCCGCCACGCACAGGCGACCTTCACCCTGCATTGAGCACACGCCCCGGCCGTCGGATCTCGGAGGTCGAACGCCGCTTCACGCGTAAGGGCGCCTTCGGAGTCGGGTTCGGCTAAACTCCCGCCCGTCCCCGCTCCGGCAAAGGTCGTCTCTCCGCATGGCGCGTTCCGTGTTCTTCGCCTTCGCCCGAACCGACGGTCCGGCCCGGTGCGAGCCGGCGCCCGCCGCATGGCGGCAACACGCAGGTGCCGAGTTCGCATTGACCATGCCGGCAATCGACGGCGGTCCGGGACAGCGAACCCTGCGTCTCCGCGGCCGGCTGGTGGCGGCCGTCGGCGACTGCGAAGTCGCGGCGGTGCTGATCGGCCCGACTGCGGCACGAAGCGCCGCGTTACGGCTGGCGATCCTGGCGATCCTTGCCGCCGGAACGCCGCTGTTCGGTATCCGCACGCATGGACTAGGCGATACCGGCGGTCGCACTGCCGCGTCCGGCCCTTCCCCTTTCGACTACGTCGCCATGGCACGGCACCGTCAGCCGCCCGAGATCCGTTATCTGGAATGGCGCCGTGCCGGCTGGCAGCCCGCCCGGCTGGACGAGCCGATCACACCGCCACCCCCACCCTATCGACGGGTCGAGACCTGGGCCAAGCTGTCGTCCCTGGTTCCGACCTATGACTGGGTCGCGCACAACGGTACTGCGAACCTCGCCTCCTGGGTCGAGCTCGCCTATTGGCGCGGCCGCGGCTGACGCGCCCGGCTCAGTGGTGCCAGCCCGACCAGATCGAGAGGGCGAGATAGAGGAAGCCGGCCAGAGTCATCACCAACGGAATGATCTTGGGAACCAAGGTATTCTCGACCGACATGCGGGCCTCCTTCTACTCGGCCGCCATCAAGCCGCGACCGCTATCCGACAGCATGGCACGATAAGCGTCGCGAATCTCGTCATCTCCGGCATGAGCCGCGACATCGAGCACCTTCGAGATCGTCGGCGCGCCTTCGCCGCCGGTCACCCGGCGGATGGGCTGGTCGAGATGGTCGAACAGCCGCCGCTGTGCCTCGTCGGCGATCATCGCCCCATACGACGTGCCGAGATTGCCCTGCTCGACGATCAGCAGGTTGTTGGTCTTGGCGACGCTCGCCGAGATCGTCTCCCAGTCGATGCCCGCGCGGTCGAGGGAGCGCAGGTCGATCACCTCGGCATCCACGCCCATCTCGTCCGCCATGTCGACGCAGTGGCGGACCATCGCCAGGCTGGTGAGGACGGTGAAGGCCGCGCCCGGCCGCACCACCTTGGCCTTGCCGAGCGGAATGTAATAGTCGAGGTCGTCGGCCGGCCCCGGTCCGGTCGAGGCGTAGAGCTCGATATGCTCGACCACCAGCACCGGGTCCTCGCAGCGGAGCGCGCTGTTCATCAGCCCCACATAGTCGAAGGGCGTGCTCGGCGCGACGATCCGCCAGCCGGGGAACAGCCCGAAGATGCCGCTCGGGTCCATCGAATGCTGCGAGCCGTAGCCGCCCTTGGCCGCGACCTTGGTGCGGAGCACCAGCGGCACCGGCATGTCGCCGCCGAACATGTGCCGCGCCTTGCCGACCTGGTTGAACACCTGATCGGCCGCGACGTACAGAAAGTCGGCGTACATGAACTCGACGACGGGGCGCAGCAGGCCGTCATAGGCGACGCCGCCGGCCATGCCGAAGAAGCCGCCCTCGGCGATCGGCGTGCCGACGATGCGGTCGGGGAAGCGCTCGATCAGGCCGCGGGTCGCCCCGTTGGTGCCGCCGCGGAGCTTGTTGACGTCCTCGCCGAGGACGAAGATGCGCTCGTCCTCCTCCATCCGCCGGCCCATCACCTGGGCGACGACCTCGATGAACTTCCGCTCTGCGACCTCGCCGCCGAAGGTCTCCAGTTCCTCATAGCGGACGCCGTCGAATTCCGACAGATCGCCGCGGACGCCGTGATCGACACTCTTCGGGTCCGGCCATAGCGTCTCGCGGATACGGCGCTGGTTGCCGGCGGGCTCCAGCAGCGCCTCGGCGGCTTTGGTCATAGCCGCTTGGGCGTCGACCCGGACACGAGCGATCTGCTTGTCGTCCAGGATGCCCAGCGTCTTCATCTCGCGCCCCATATGGTCGATCGGGTCGCGTGCCCGCCATTCGGCCTCTTCCTCCTTGCTGCGATAGCCGAAGACGCTGCCGGGCAGTGGACCGTTCTGGTGGAAATAGCGGTAGCAGTCGGCGGCGACGATCACCGGCCCCTCGCCCCGGCGCATGATCGCGATCGCCTTGTCGGTCGCGATCTTGACCGCCAGCGGGTCCATCCCGTCGACCTGGAAAGCGGGAATACCGTAGGCCAATCCGCGTGCGGCGAGGCGCGTCTCGCGGGTCGCCTCCGGCACGCTGGTCGACACCGCGTACTGATTGTTCTCGATGAAGAACAGCAATGGCAGATCGTAGAGCGCGGCGATGTTCATGGTCTCGGCGACCGCGCCCATATTGACCGCGCCGTCGCCGAAGAAGGTGACGACGACCTCGCCGTTCCCGGCATGCTTCCGCGACCACGCGACACCCGCCGCCAGTGGCACGCCCCCGCCGACGATGGCGTTGGTGCCGAGAACCCCGGCTTCCTTCCAGCGAAGATGCATCGAGCCGCCGCGGCCATGGCAGTAGCCCTGCTCGAGCCCCAGGATCTCGGCCAGGGTCCGGCGCAGGACCTCGTCCCCCGCCTCGGGCAGCGCGTCTTTCCTCGGGTCGACAGCGGGCACCGCGTAGCGCAGCGCCTTGGCCAGGAACTGGTGATGGGCTCGGTGGGTACCGTTGATCTGGTCGGCGGTCGAAAGCGCCGCCATGCAGCCGACCGCGCCCCCTTCCTGGCCGATGCTCGAATGGGCGGGGCCATGGACGAGCTGCTCGCCCGCAAGCTCCAGCACCGTCTCCTCGAAGGCGCGGATCAGATTCAGGTGGTGGAACATGCCGAGCAGGGTGCCCTCGCCGGCCTTCCGCCAGTCGGCGGGCGTCGACTTGATCTCCTGCCACAGCGTGTCCGTGGTGATGTTCCTGACGCGCGGCATCCGCGCCTCCTCCCGTGAATTGTCTTTTCGTTGTTGTCCGGGATTGTGCGTCACCCCCGCCGAAGCTGTCCAGACGAGGCGGCCTCCCCGCTCCTTGTCATGCTCGTGCTCGACGCGAGCATCTCCGCCTCGACCGGGCCTAGAAGAGATCCTCGTGTCGAGCACGAGGATGACAGAAAGGGAAGGCCCTTCTCCCTCTCGTCGTTCCCGCGCAGGCGGGAACCCATGCGGAGGACCGGCTCGGCGCTTTTCGGTGGGGGCGTCGCGCGTCACCTGGATTCCCGCCTGCGCGGGAACGGTCACCTGGGTTCCCGCCTGCGCGGGAACGACGGATAGGAGTTGAACGAGGTCGAAAAAACCTCTTGAACCCCTCCGCACCGTTCCCAAATCAAGACTTGATCACAGGGCGCCGATTTCGGGTCCGTGGTCGATTGTGTGACGAGGCTCGGCCCCTTAGTGGCGAGCTGGACCCTTCATGTTGCTCCTGAGGAGGATATGACATGCGTACGTTCGATCTGTCTCCGCTGTTCCGCACCACCGTCGGCTTCGAGCGCCTGAACCAGATGCTCGACTCCGCCCAGCGTTTCGAGGACAGCGCGCCGTCCTACCCGCCCTACAACATCGAAAAGCTGGATGAAGACAGCTATCGCATCTCCATGGCGATCGCCGGCTTCGGCCAGAACGACGTCGATGTGACCGTTCACGACAACGTCCTCATCGTCTCCGGCAAGATCCAGGAGACGCAGGAAGAGCGTAAGTTCCTTCACCGCGGCATCGCGACCCGCGCCTTCGAGCGCCGCTTCCAGCTCGCCGACCACATCAAGGTGACCGGCGCCAGCCTCGACAACGGCCTGCTCCATATCGAGCTCGCCCGCGAGGTGCCCGAGGAGGCGAAGCCCCGCAAGATCGAGATCGGCACGGTCAACGCCACGGCCGAGCAGCCGAAGGTCATCGAGGGCAAGACGCAGAAGGCTGCGTAAGCTCCGATTGCCGACCGAACGGTCGAGTTTGGAGGGCGCTTCCGAAAGGAAGCGCCCTTTCTCGTGACGGATGGTGCTGGCCTTGGATCGAGATCGCCGCGGGTCGGACCGGCAAGAGGTTTGCTTGACCGGGGCGCAGAACCCCGCCAAACATCCAGCCATGCTCACCGACCGGTACCACGACCTCGCGACGCACAGGCTGGACGACACCCGCCGTGCGGAATTCGGCATCGACCCCGACTGGCATTTCGGCATCGAGCGCCGCGCCCGCTGGTCGGAAATGGACCCCTTCCGCCACGTCAACCACGCCACTTATTTCGAGTGGTACGAGGAGGCCCGGAACCTCTATCTGGAGACACTGGGCCTGCCGCCGCTCGCCCCTGACGTGCCGGGGCCGGTACTGGCGGAGACCACGGCCAAATACGTGAAGCCGCTGATCTACGGCGACGTGGTGATGGTCACCGCCCGCACGGCCTCCATGGGCCGCACCAGCCTGGTGATGGAATACGCCGTCTGGAAGGACGGCTGCGCGGCTTCGGGCCGCGGCGTCATCGTCCTGGTGGTGAACGACACCGGCGAGAAGACGCCGATCCCGGACGGCCTTCGCGCCGCGATCACGGACCTGGAAGGAAGGACATTCTGATGACCGGCACCGAGGCCCGCCCACCGATCACCGGTGCCACCGGCGTGCTGGTGCTGCTCGGCCGCCCGGTCGAGCACGCGCTGACGCCGGTGATCCACAACGCCGCCCTGGCCGCCGCCGGGCTGGACGTAGTCTATATCGCCCTGTCGCCACGGCCGGAAACGCTGGAAATGACGCTCAGGGGGCTGATCGCCGGCGGCTGCCGTGGCCTCTGCATCACCATTCCCTTCAAGACCCAGATCGTCCCGATGCTGGACGCCCTGGCGCCGTCGTCGGAAGCGACCGGCGCGGTGAACACGGTGGTGGTCGGCGAGGACGGCCGGCTCACAGGCTACAACACCGACGTCGACGGGGTTCTCGCCTGCATCGACGCCCTGCCGGGCAGCGGCCGAGAGCACGGCGTGATCATCGGCGCGGGCGGGGCGGGACGCTCAGCCGTCGCGGCGCTGGAACAGGCGGGCGTCCGCCGCTGTCAGGTCCTCAACCGCTCTCTCGACAAGGCCGAGAAGATCGCGGCCGACTTCGCCAAGAGCCCCATGCAGGTCGAGGCGGCGGTGCTGGACGACCAGGGCCTGGAGCGGGCGCTTAGCGAGGCCGACCTGTTGGTGAACACCACCTCGGTCGGCATGTATCCCCATGGCGATGCGACCCCGGTGCCCGCGCGCTTCCTGCATTCAGGACTCGGCGTCGCCGACGCGGTCTACCGCCCCAACCCGACACGCCTCTGCCGCGAGGCGGCGGAAGCCGGCGCCGCGACCGCGCCCGGCACCCACTGGATCGTCGGACAGGGCGTCGTCGCCTATCGCCTGTGGCTCGGCGCCGAACCGGACACCGCCGTCATGCACAAGGCGCTCGCGGATTATTTCGCGAAGTCGGACGCGCGTTCCGGCAACAATTGATCAACTCATCACTGTCACGATCGGAGGGAGGCATGTTCGACTTCAAGGGCAAGGTTATGGTTCTCACGGGCGCGAACGGTGGGATCACCCGCTCGATCGCGCGCACCTTCTATGAGGCCGGCGCCAGCATGGTGCTGACCGACCTCGACGCCGAAGGCCTGAAGGCGTTCGGGAACGAGCTCGACCCCAGCGGTGAGCGCGTGGTCACCATGAAGGGCGACGCGACGAAGTCGGCCGACGCCGATGCCGCCGCCCAGACCTGCCGCGACCGCTTCGGCGGGGCGGACTATCTGGTGACCGGCGCCGGGCTCTATCTCGACCAGCTCGTCGAGACGATGACGGACGCGCAGTGGGACCAGACGACGGGGATCAACCTCGACGGCGTGTTCTACATCTGCCGGGCGATGGTCCCGCTGCTCCGCGACGGCGGTGCGATCGTCAACATCGCCTCGATGGCCGCCCATCGCGGCTCCTACCAGCATGCCCACTACTCCGCCGCCAAGGGTGCGGTGCTGAGCTTCACCCGCAGCCTCGCCGTCGAGCTGGCGCCGCGCATCCGCGTCAACGCGGTCTCGCCCGGCCTGATCGACACGCCGCTCATCCAGCCGTTGCTGAAGGTCCGCGGTCCGCAGCTCATGGACGCGACGCCGATGCACCGGCTGGGCAAGCCCGACGAGGTCGCCAACGTCATCGCCTTCCTGTGCAGCGATCTGGCGAGCTTCATCACCGCCGAGACGGTCCACATCAATGGCGGTCTGTACGTCCAGTAAACGGTCGCCACGCGTGCCGGGGTCCTGTCCCCGGCACGCCCGCCGCCGCACGGACCGCCGAGCCGCGCAGCGATGAGCGTACGGGACGTCAAAGGCTATTATGCAAGTCTGGGTGTCTCACCCGACGCCGACGCCGATACCATCCGCCGGGCTTACCGGTCGAAGGTCAAGCAGCTCCACCCGGACAGCGGCGGCGCCAGCGCCGACGCAGACGCCTTTCAGACCGTCAACGCCGCCTACACGGTTCTCCGCGATCCTGAACGCCGTGCTGCCTATGACGACCTGAACGCGACCATCGATCAGGCCGAAAAGGAGAAGCAGCGCCAGCGCGAAGCCCAGGCCGCCGCCGCTGCGGCCGCTGCCGCCAAGACACGCGCACGGTCCAGCCGCGCCAAGACCACGGCCCACGACACGAAGCCCGGGCCCGAACCGCCGCCCAAGGCACAGGCGAAGCCGCAAACCGGCGAGGCGAAACCCAGTCCTGTCTTCGCAGCCGTTCACTGTGACCGCTGCGGCCGCATTCCGGCTCAGCCCCGCTACCTGATCTTCGAGCAAGTCATCGGGATGATCTGGCGCTCTCGCCGGACCGAGATCGCCGGCGCCTTCTGCCGGCGCTGCGCCGACATCACCGCCGTCAAGGCGAGCCTGATCACCTGGCTCCTGGGCTGGTGGAGCATCGTGCCCTTCGGGCCCTACCGCGCCATCCGCGCGATCGTCAGGAACCTAGCCGGCGGGATGAGGCCGCCCGAGCGGAACGCGCGGCTGCTCGCCCGGCAGGCGCGGGCATTCTACGGCATGGGCCGGTCGGACATCGCCGGCACCCTGGCGATGCAGGCCTATGCGATGAAGCCGGACCCCGAGGTCCGGCGGATCATCGAACTGACCGACGCCGTCCGCAAACCACTGCGCCTCAAGGACCGCTGGCAGCTCGGTGGCTGGGGTTTTCTCGTCCAGGCCATGCCGATCGGCCTGATCATCGCCCTGGTCATCGTCGAGACCGCCGCCTTGGGCGCGTGGGTCGCTCGCAACGGTGCTTCATGGCTGGAAGCCACAACCTCCAGCGAATCCCCCGCCCCGCCCATGACCGTCGCCGACCATGCGACCATGCCGGACGCAGAGGCCGATCTGCGCTTCGTCATGGTCGAGTCCGCCAAGGTACGAGAGGGGCCGGACGAATCGCTCGCTGTCGTCGCGACGGTCCGGCAGGGCGATACGGTCGAGGTGGTGGGGGACGTCGTCGCCGGCGGCTGGGTGCCGGTCAAGACGACGGACGGGCTATGGGGCCATCTGCCTGCGGACGTTCTGACGCCCGGCAAGGCGGCGCGCTTCGCCTGGTGCCGCGACGGTGTAGGGCCGCGACCGGCGACGGGCAGCATCTTCGCCCAGGCGGCGACCGGCGATCATCGCCTCGCCATCGTGAACCGCGGCGCCACCGACGCCGTGGTCAAGCTGCGCGATCCCGGCGAGCACACGGTGCTCACCGTCTTCGTCCGCTCGAACAGCAAGGTCGAGGTCGAGCGGGTGCCCGACGGTGCATATGCCGTCGACTACGCCACGGGCACGGGATTCAGCCCGCGCTGCGGCATCTTCGTCGATGAAATGGAAGCGTGGCGCTATCCGGACGCCCTGACGTTCGGTCCCGCGGCGCCCCCTGCCGATCGCCGCGTCCCCCGCCAGATGGCACTCGGCGACGCCGGCCCTGCTGGAAGTCCCCGTCCCCTTTCGCCGGAACGTTTCACCGTCGACTGAGCGGCGGTTCAATCGCCGCGACTCACCGCGAGGCAGTCAAACACGTCGCCATCGGGAACGAGCCCCAGCACATGGCGGCGATGCCAGAGAGCGCATTTCCAATCGATTTCTTCTCTATAATTACATAGTCGGCAATCGACTCAACCATCTCCTATTCGCAAGGTGAAAAATTATCACACATAGATTTTTCTCGCAACAAAGTGCAGTTTGTTGCAGCTGTTGATATATCAATTCTTCCCCCTAACTCTCCAAACTCCATGGAATCAGACTTCCGTTCAATATTTATATCATACAACGCAATTCCGCCTATGACACCTGTTTTAAGCATTACAGGAAACTCGGAAAATGGCGCAGGGATAACTATGACGTTGTACCCCATATCCTCCAAGTCATCTCGCGCCGACCGAGCTTGAGATTTAGTAGCAGCAACTGAAAATAAATCTTTTTTATTCATAGTTCCTTTATAACATAAAATCAATCCTTCCGCCGCAACTGCTGAATAAGGGATGTATATTGCCTGAATAACGGCGCAAACTGCAATCCACCGCTTGCCTTTCTCCATTTTTAATTCCCCTCAAGATACGATACCTGAATTTATACGGATATTTGAGCCTCGCCAAACCGATGCGCCCCCTTAAACGAATTCGCGCTGCGCACCTGCTTAGCCGCTCGCTCCGAATGCCAGATACGTATGGGTTGACCATATGTCCAGCTTTCCTATTACAATAGTTGTTTCCAGAGTGGAAATGTCAACGATCGGGTTGTTGTGATGCACAGCGGGACACGTCAGCCAATGTATATTAACTATTTTGTTAACATTGCGTCCTATCTTATTGTTATATATTCACTAATATCTCCGGGAATTAGCGGACACGCATCCGCCAGAAACATTGACCCCCTCGAAAAGGCATGCAATTTAATAAGTAGCGGAAAGCATATAGCGGAATGCGTCAAGGCATACGCAGAACGAGAGTTAGTTCTTCCCATTAATGATCCGGGAAGAATTAGAGGAATGGATTGCGCCACGTTATCCAATAATTTCAATAGGATATTTAATGTCGTGGGCCGAGACTGGGTACCGAAACCAAGCACTATAAAGGACTGCAGGTTGTTCTCAAGTTTCGTAAAATACGTAACGGGTCAACTACCCCGTTGGGCATCATGCGTTAACTACTCAAAGGATAACGAGTATTACGAAAAATGTTTAAATATGAAAGAAATTACACCGACAAAAAGGCAAAAATTGGAGGAATCTATTCGTTATTGCGCCAACGGACAAACCCCTCCCTTATTTGACGATTTTAGAGAACTCGCTGCGGAAGCTTCTGAACTGCGGTTATCTGCATCTAGTTTCCAACCACCAAAATGTAGCGACTTAATTTCTATAGCAGAGCGGCACGGCCTAAGCGTTTCAGAAGAAAAGCGTCAAATTCAAGCGAGAGAGATGGAAGAGTATGGCGATGAGACGCACGTAAAAGTAGCAAGAATCCCCGGAAGCCAATTGCTTCATTACGAAGGATACAGAACTTATTCAAAAATTCCAAATCAGAATGATATATTTTATGCCTTTTTTGAATGGTACAAAGAACGATATCCGTGGTGTGATGCAGTCACTAACTTACCGTGCATGTTGTCAAGTACGGGGCGCGGCTCATCGGGGACCGGATATGATATAAATATGAAAATAACAGGGGTGCAAAAGGAAAGGTGCCGTCCGGATCCCACCACTAATGGATACTATTGCACATTCACCGTTTACCGAGATTGTTACATGAGCTTCTACAGCACTGTGATTGAGAATCAGTTGCGCCCTCTACTTCAGAATCAAGTATGCGCTGGATATGACATCCCTTTAAAAAAGGAGGGATTCCTACGTAAAAATCGAGAGAGCTGGGAGCTAGAGACAGAAGGGTTTCCTGGTTTGCCCTGACTTAATTCTGTCAAATATTTGGTTATTAATCTGTGCCCCTAACCTCCGGTCGGTAGAGAAGCCCCAAACTACGGCAATTATGGCACCGCCTCAGCCTCGGCCCGACTCCAGGCAGTCGAAGACATCACCCTCGGGCGCCAGTCCCAGCACATGGCGGCGATGCCAGAGGGCGTAGAACAGGAGGGTCCACGCGGCGAAACCCTCATGCTTGCCCCGGGTTGCGAACACCTTCTCGACAGTCCGCGGTTCGCAGAGCTCGGCGACACCGGGCTGGCGGGCGACGAGGGGTGCGAGGCGCTCGTGGCTGTGGGCGATCCAGTCGGCGACGGGCACCGTGAAGCCACGCTTGCGCTCGAAGGCATGCGCCTCCGGCAGACGATCGGCGAGCAGGCGGCGCAGCAGCCACTTGCCCGTCCGACGGCGGACCTTCAGATCGTCGGGAAGCGAGAACGCCACAGCCGCCACGGCCGGGTCGAGATAAGGCGTCCGCCCTTCCAGCCCATGCGCCATCAGGCAGCGGTCGAGCTTGATCAGCAGGTCGTTGGGCAACCAGTCGGCGATGTCGGTGGCCTGCGCGATCTGGAGACGCGAGCGCCCATCCCGTGCAGCCGCGATCTCTGCCGCCGTAATGCCGTCCCGCCAACCGCGGGCGGGCTGCCGCAAGAGGTTGAGCCCGTCGAGCACGCCACGCGGACGCATCGGCCGCCCGCCCCGCCACCACGGACGGAGCGCGCTGCGGTAACGGCCATAGCCGCCGAACAGCTCGTCCCCCCCTTCCCCGCACAGCACGGTCTTCACCCGCTTCCGGGCCTCGGCGGCGAGGAGATAGGTGGGGACGATCGCATAGTCGGCGGCGGGATCGTCCATGGCGGCGGCGATCTGCGGCAGGGACTGCCAGAAATCGGCCTCCCCGATCTCGATCTCGACATGCTCGGCGCCAAGCGCGGCGGCCACCGCCTTGGCCTGGCCGCGCTCGTCGGCCGCGCGCCCGTCGACGAAGCCGGCCGTAAAGGCGCAGACCGGCCGGTCGTTGAGCCGCGCCATCGTCGCCAGCAGCAGACCGCTGTCGATGCCTCCGGACAGGAACATGCCATAGGGGACGTCGGAGCGCTGATGGACGAGGACGCTGTCTTCGATCACGGCATCGAGCCGCCGCAGGGCTTCGGCTTCCGAGTTGGCCTGGGGCGCTCCTTCGGGCAGTGCCGTGCGGTGGTGCCGTTCGATGACACGGCCGCCGCGAACGACCAGAAGCTCTCCCGGCAACACCCGCTTCACGTCGCGGAAGATCGTTCCGTGCCCGGTGGTGAACTGAAGCTGGAGCAGCTCCCCCCGATGGGCGGGGTCGAGCGCCGATGTCGCGAGACCCGCCGCGATCAGCGCCTGGGGTTCGGACGCGAAGGCGAAGCCGGCCGCGGCCTCGACGTAATAGAGCGGCTTGATGCCGAACGGATCGCGGGCCAGTACCAGCGTATCGGTCGCCGGATCGTGGATTGCCAACGCGTACATACCGCGCAGCGAGTCGACGAAATCGAGCCCGGCGCGCCGGTAGAGCGCCAGCGGCAGCTCGCAGTCGGAATGAGTCCTGAGGGTGCCCTGGGGAAGCCCATCCCCCAATTCGACATAGTTGTAGATCTCGCCATTGGCGACGAGGGCGGCACCGGCCGAATCGATGAGCGGCTGGTCGCCGGACACAAGGTCGATGATCGCCAGTCGCCGATGAACGAGGCCGGTATCCCCGGCTAAGTGAAACCCCTCGCCATCCGGACCGCGATGGGCGAGCGCGCGCGACAGGATGTCGAGCACCGAGCGCGCGGGCGGGCGCCCGTTCCGGGTCATGATGCCGGCGATCCCGCACATCAGTGAGCGACCGCGGCGAAGAAATCGAGATAGCGGCGAACGACGATCGCCTCGGTGAACGAGCCTTCATAGGCTGCCCGACCGGCTTCGGCCAAGGATCCCGCGAAGGCGGGATCGCCGGTGACGGCTTGGATCGCGGCGGCGAGCGCGTCGGCGTCGTCGACCGGGACCAGAAGTCCGCTCTCGCCGTCGTCGATCAGCCCTTTGGGCCCCTGGCTCGCCGCGGCGACGACGGGAACACCCCGGGCCCAGGCCTCGATAATGACGTTGCCCAGCGGTTCGTGCCGCGACGGACAGACCGAGACGTCGGCAGTTGCGTAAAGCGGTGCGGTCTCCTGCTGCCAGCCGATGAAGCGCACGCGCTCGCTTACGCCGAGGCGGGCAGCGAGCTTCTCCAGCGCTCCCTGCTCCGGCCCGACGCCGCCGACCCACAGCCAGTGCCCCGGCAGATCGGCAAGGGCGGCGATCAGCACGTCGAACGCCTTGTTCCGGTGCAGCCGCCCCAATGCCAGCAGGAGCGGCGCATCATCGGGGGTATCGAAACGAGCCCGCGGTATCGGCGGTGCAGAGACGTCATCGACGAAATTGGGCAGGTAGTGGCTGCGTTCGGCCGGCCACCCCTTTTCCCGGACATAGGCGACGATATCCGGTGTGTTGCCCACCAGATGATCACAGTGCCGATAGTATTTGAGGTCGTAATAGCCGCCGAGCCGGGCGACGTGAACGTAGGGCCTGGGGCCTGGCCGACTGGCGAATCGGGTCGCCCGGTTCATCCACGACAGGACCACATCCGGTCTGAACTTCGCCACTTCGGCCGCGAAGGCCGGCTTGGTACGGCGGTCGAGAAAACCGCCGAACCGGAGGACGCCGACATCCAGTCCGGCATCGGCGAGGCGCCGGACCCGCGCGGGCTCCGGCCGGATGATGACCCTCTGCGCGACATCGCGGCGACGCCCCAGCGCGATGGCGAGCCTTTCGAAGAACGCTTCGGCCCCGCCCACCGCGGCACCGGCCATGGCCTGGAGCAGCCGCATGGCCTCAGCGCTCCGCGCCCGGTTCGAGTTCGGCCTTCAGATGCGCGATCAGCGGGTAGAGCGCGGCCATCACAGCGATCGCGAACCCCCACCGTCCCTCGCGATATCCCTTCCGCGACCAGTAGCATTTGATGAAACGCGACACGCTGCGACGGAGCGTCCAGATCAGCGGAGGCAACGGCTTGCCCGACTCGCGAAGGTCCGCGGCGCGCGCATCCGTATAGCGCTTCAGACGCTCGATCATATCGTTGAGATCACGGTCGACATGATGATCGATCGGGGTCTTCAGCCATCGCTTTTCGCCCTTCAGATCGAGGCTCGGATGGATGCGTTGCAGGCCCCAGCGCTTCGCCCCGCGGGAAAACAGCCGGGGCGCGGCACTCACCCCCCATGATCCGCCCCAGCCATAGCGAACCAGGCGGTCGCCGATATAGTTGTCGAACGGCACCAGGAAATAGCCCGGCGCCGCACCCGGCAAGGTCGCCCGGATCTCCTCGAACAGCGCCGCCGGCACGCGTTCGTCGGCGTCCACCTCCAGCACCCAGTCGCCCGTGCAGGCGTCGATCCCGGCGTTCCGACGATCGCCTTCGATCGGCCAAGCCCCCTCGATGACACGGTCGGCGTGCCGCTCGGCGATCTCGCGTGAATTATCGGTGCAGCGGTCCAGAACCACGACCCGCTCGTCGGCGGCGGCGAGACGATCGAGACAGTCGGCGAGTTGATGGCCTTCGTTATGCGCGACCACCAGGGCGGACAGCCGCGGCACGGCGACGGCCGTCATGCAACCACCTCGCCGGCATGAGCCCACAGGCGCGTCGCCACGGCCTCGACGTCGTCGACGGTGATGCTGTCCATCAGCGTCCCGGTGGTGCGGTGGTTGTAGCCGGGGGACCCCACCAGTTCGTCATAGCCTTCCCGTGTCCGCACCACCGCCGTCCGCGTGCCCCAGGGGGCGTAGTTCTCCTCCCGGCTGGGGCCGAACAGACCGACGGTCGGGATGCCGGCGGCAGCGGCGATATGCATGAGGCCGGAATCGTTGCCGATGAACAGCGAACAACGCCGGAGCACCGCATAGGCGGTCAGCAGGTCGATCCTGCCGACAACGTCGATCCGGCGCGAAGCCTCGATTCCGTTCAGCACCGGCTCGGCGCCTTCGCGCTCGTCGGGACCGCCGAGGACCACGACCCGCGCGCCGGCGAGAATGCCGCTCTCATGGGTAAGCCGGAAGGCGAGTTCGGCGAAACGAAGCGCCCGCCACTGCTTGCCGACCCAGTTCGCGGTCGGCGCCAAGGCGAGCACACGGCCGATACCAGGCAGGATCTCCGCCGCCGTTTCGCGCTCGACCTCGCTGATCCACAGACGGGGGGCCGGTGGTTCGTCGAGGTCGAGAACCGAGGCGAGCGCTGCCACGCGGTGGCGCCTGTCATCGGCCTGCACGCGATACAGACGCCGCTGCCGCGCGACCAGAAGATAGGCCAGTGCCGACCGCCGGAGATCGACGACCAAATCCCAGACCGTGCCGGCACACTGTGCCCAAAGCAGCGGCCAGTGCAGCGATGCCTTGCGCTTCCGAACCGGAATGACGCGCTTCAGGTTCGGCATATGCACGAACAGCGGCGCCGCCGCTGGTCCGCAGGCGACAGTGATTCTGGCATCCGGGTACCGCTCGATGAGCACGCCGAGCAGCCCGGTCGACAGCACGGCATCGCCGATACGGGTCGAGGTCAGGAAGAGGATGTTCATCCGAGGAGGGCTTCAAACTCTCCCGCCACCTTATCCCACGTCCATTGCCGCTGCATGTCCCGCGCCCGCGCCGACAGCTGGCTGAAGGTCTGGTCATCGTCGAGCATCCGGATGGCCAGATTGGCGAATGCCTCGTCGTCCGGGGCCAGAAAACCGGTGAGGCCGTTCTCGATTCGCTCCCCCGTCGCACCAAGCGGTCGCGCCACGGCAGGAAGACCCACGGCCTGGGATTCGGCGAGGGTACCGCAATAGACCTCGCCCGCATGGCCCGGATAGAGGTGTACCCGCGCCGTCCGGTAGACCTCGGCCATGTCCGGGTCGGCCATGGGCTGGCGGATCACAACCCCGGCATTGTCGAGGGACAGGCACTTTTCGAGAATCGGCTGGTATTCTTCCGGCAGCTCGACGCCGGACGCGCCTCGGTCAAGGATCGCCGAGAACACGTGCAGCTCGGCACGCGGACTGGCGATCTTGACCCGCGTCACCCACAGGTCGAGCAGCCAGTCCAACCCGGCGAGGGGATGGGTCGTCACCACGGCACGCGGCGGCTGCGCCGGCTCGGGCGCTTCGGCCTCGGTGAAGGCCGAGCCTATCCCGTGCGGCAGGATGGCAGAGCGCAGCGACTGTGCCGACCGCGGCACCGTTGCCTGATGCTCCAAGCCATGCACGAGCAGCATGGGCTTCCATGTCGCCAGGCTCTCGGACGCCCGGGCCTTGTCCAGGTAACCGGCCGAGGACGTCAGCCAGAGGAAACGGCGTTCGGCCTTGCCGATGAAATCGAGCAGCGACGGCTTCCGGAAGGCGACCAGCACCTCGCAGTTGGCCGGCGGCGTTCCTTCGTCCAGCGGGTACCAGCCCGCCCCATCCACCAGGACGGGAAAGTCACAGCGGTTGTAGACCCGAACCGCGTGGCCCCGCTTGGCCAGGGCCCCCGGCAGCGACGCGAACGCCTTCTCGGCGGCGCCCATCGCGCGCTCGTTGGGGGAATGGCCGTCGAAGGGAAAGGAATCGTCGACAAAAATGATGTTCATCGCCCGCCTATATACGTCCCACCGTCCCTCGTTGCAAAGTAGAGCCCCTCTTGCGGGGACAGGCATGCAACGCTAGGTCTCCGACGTGTTCTCCTACATGCATGTGACGATGATGGACGGCACGGTCTACATTCCACTCGCCACCCGCGGCGTGCTCTCGGTCTCCGGTCCCGATGCCCGCAGTTTCTTGCAGGGCATGGTCTCGAACGACATGGAGAAAGTCGATTCCGCGACGGCAATCTATGCGGGGCTTCTCTCGCCGCAGGGGAAGTTCCTTCACGACTTCTTCATCGCGATGGACGGCGATGCCTTCCTGCTCGATTGCGAGCGGGATCGAATGGGCGAACTCGCCCGGCGCCTGACCATGTTCCGGCTCAGGGCCAAGGCGGATATCGCCGACCGGTCCGAGGAGTTCTCGGTTATGGCGGTCGTCGGCGCGGGTACTGTCGAAACCCTGGGGCTCGCCCCCGAGCGCGGCCGCGCCAGGCCGTTCGGTGGCGGTATCGCCTTCGTCGACCCCCGCCTCGCTGACCTCGGCGCACGGACGATCCTGCCGGCGGACACCGCCGTCTCGTCGTTCCGGGAAGCCGGACTCGAAGAAGGCGACCTCGCCGCCTACGAAAAACTCCGCCTGTCGCTCGGTATTCCCGACGGCAGCCGCGATATCGTCGTCGACCGGGCCTTCCTGCTCGAAAGCAATTTCGAAGAGCTGCATGGCGTCGACTTCACCAAGGGCTGCTATGTCGGCCAGGAGAACACCTCGCGCCAGAAGTACCGCGGCACGGTACGGAAGCGCCTGCCGCCGGTGCGCGTCGACGGGCCCCTGCCCGAACCCGGAACACCGGTCCTAATGGGCGAGAAGGAGGTCGGAACGATTCGCTCCGGCTTCGACGGGCAGGCAATGGCGCTCCTCCGCCTCGAATATGTCGACGAAGCCAAGAGCAGCGGTACCGCGCTGAAAGCCGGCGAAGCGACCGTCACGCCCGTGCCTCCCGCCTGGGCCTCCTGACGTGAGTGAACCCGAACGGTGCCCCTGGTGCCTGGGGCACCCGCTCTACCTCGCCTATCACGACGAGGAATGGGGCGTGCCGCTCCACGACGACCGGCGGCTTTTCGAGATGCTGATCCTGGAAGGAGCGCAGGCCGGTCTCTCCTGGCTCACCATCCTCAAGCGGCGCGAGGGTTATCGCGCCGCCTTCGACGGCTTCGACGCCGCACGCATCGCCCGCTATGACGACACCAAGATCGCGGCGCTGCTCGCCGATACCGGCATCATCCGCAACCGCGCCAAGGTGAACGCGACGATCGCCAATGCCCGCGCCTTCCTCGCGGTGCAGGAGGAACGGGGCAGCTTCGATGTTTACTTATGGGATTTCGTCGACGGCGCGCCGATCCGCAATGCCTGGACGGCCTTGAGCGACGTACCCGCTTCCACCCCGGTGTCGGACAGGCTGTCCAAGGACTTGAAGAAGCGCGGCTTCGGCTTCGTGGGCTCGACGATCATGTACGCCTTCATGCAGGCGACCGGCATGGTCAACGACCACCTGACCACCTGCTGGCGGTACGCGGAGGTCGGGGAGTAGTCCTTCCCCCAATGTCATTGCGAGCCGGAGACGAAGCAATCCGGCCGGCTCAGACGGTGTTCCTGGGTCCTCCAGCTTGTCCGGAGGACCCATCCGATCCAGCTCCTCAGACGTCCCGTTCGCTGCGGCCGGAAACGGCGGCCTGGGCGGCGGCGAGGCGGGCGATCGGCACGCGGAAGGGCGAGCAGGAAACATAGTCCAGCCCGGTCTCATGGCAGAAATAGACCGAGGCCGGATCACCGCCATGCTCGCCGCAGATGCCGACCTTGAGGTCGGAGCGGGTGCTTCGGCCGCGCTCGGTGCCGATCTTCACCAGTTCGCCGACACCGTCGCGATCGATGCTCACGAACGGGTCCTGCTCGATGATCCCCAGGTCCTGATAGGTCTGGAGGAAGCGGCCCGAATCGTCGCGGCTGATGCCGAAGGTGGTCTGGGTAAGATCGTTGGTGCCGAAACTGAAGAACTCAGCCGTCTTGGCGATGTCCGCAGCCTGCAGCGCCGCGCGCGGCAGCTCGACCATGGTGCCGACGAGGTAGGTGAGCTTCACGCCCGTCTCCTCGGCGACCGCCGCCGCCACCGCGTCGACCCGCGCCTTCAGGAGGTCGAGCTCCTTCCGGGTGGCGATGAGCGGGATCATGATCTCGGGCTCGACCCACTTGCCGCCTTCGTTGCCGACCTCGACAGCGGCTTCGAAGATCGCCCGCGCCTGCATCTCGTAGATCTCAGGGTAGGAGATACCGAGACGGCAGCCGCGATGGCCGAGCATCGGGTTGGCTTCCTGAAGCTGGGCCGCCCGGCGCCGGACGACCTCCGGGTCCTCCTTGGTTTCCTTGGCGACCTCGGTCAGCTCCTCATGGCTGTGGGGCAGGAACTCGTGGAGCGGCGGATCGAGCAGGCGAATCGTCACCGGCAGGCCGGCCATGATCCGGAACAGCTCGACGAAGTCCTGGCGCTGCATCGGCAGGATCTTGGCGAGTGCCGCCTTCCGGCCGTCGACGTTGTCGGCGAGGATCATCTCGCGGACGGCAACGATGCGGTCGCCGTCGAAGAACATGTGCTCGGTCCGGCAGAGGCCGATGCCCTCGGCCCCGAACTTCCGCGCCATGCGGGCGTCGGTCGGGGTCTCGGCGTTGGTGCGGACCTTCATGGTGCGAAGCTTGTCGGCCCAGTCCATCAGCTTGGCGAAATCGCCCGAAAGCTCCGGCTGGATCGTCGGCACGCGGCCGGCCATCACCTCGCCGGTGCCGCCGTCGATGGTGATCTCCTCGCCTTCCTTCACGGTCGTGCCGCGGACGGTGAGGGTCCCCTTCTTGTAGTCGATCTGAACGTCGCTCGCCCCGCAGACGCAGGCGCGGCCCATGCCGCGCGCCACCACCGCCGCGTGGCTGGTCATGCCGCCGCGGCTGGTCAGGATGCCGCGGGCGGCGTGCATGCCGTGGATGTCCTCGGGGCTGGTCTCGATGCGGACCAGGATCACGTCGTCGCCATGCAGCGCGCGTTCCTCGGCGACGTCGGCGCTGAACACGACCTTGCCGGAGGCGGCGCCCGGCGAGGCCGGCAGCGCCTTGGTCAGCACCGACCGTTCCGCCGTCGGATCGAGGGTCGGGTGCAGAAGCTGGTCGAGGGAGGCCGGCTCGATCCGGCAGACGGCTTCGTCGGGCTTGATCAGCCCGTCCTCGACGAAATCGATGGCGATCTTCAGCGCCGCGCTCGCCGTCCGCTTGCCGGACCGGGTCTGCAGCATCCACAGCTTGCCACGCTGGACCGTGAACTCGATGTCCTGCATGTCGCGGTAGTGCTTTTCGAGGCGCTGGATCACGTCGACCAGCTGCCCGAACACTTCCGGCATCGCTTCTTCCATCGCCGGCTTGTTGGAGCCGCTGGCCTCCTTGCCGCGCAGCGTCAGCGACTGCGGGGTCCGGATGCCGGCCACCACGTCTTCACCCTGGGCATTGACCAGGAACTCGCCGTAGATCGCCCGCTCGCCGGTCGAGGGATTGCGGGTGAAGGCGACGCCGGTCGCGCAGTCGTTGCCCATATTGCCGAACACCATCGCCTGGACGGTGACCGCCGTGCCCCACGAGCCCGGCACGTTGTTCAGCCGCCGGTAGTGAACGGCGCGGTCGTTCTGCCAGCTACCGAACACCGCGCCGATGGCGCCCCAGAGCTGGTCGCGCGGGTCCTGCGGGAAGGGCTCGCCGAGCTGTTCCTGAACCTTCTTCTTGTAAGCCTCGATCAGCGCCTTCCAATCGTCGGCATCCATATCGGTGTCGAGGGTGTAGCCCTTGTCTTCCTTGTGGATGTCGAGCAGCTCCTCGAAGTGATGGTGCTTAACGCCCAGCACGACGTCGCCGTACATCTGGATGAAGCGGCGGTAGCTGTCATAGGCGAAGCGGGGATCGCCGCTGTTCCGCGCCAGCCCCTCCGCCGTCACGTCGTTGAGGCCGAGATTGAGGACCGTATCCATCATGCCGGGCATCGAGACGCGGGCGCCCGAGCGGACCGATACCAGCAGCGGGTTCTCGGCGTCGCCGAACTTGGCGCCGACATGGGTCTCGATATGGCGCAGCGCCGCGTCGACCTGCTCCGTAAGGTCCTCGGGGTACTGGCGATCGTTGTCGTAGAACGCCGTACACACCTCGGTGGTGATGGTGAAGCCGGGGGGCACCGGCAGGCCGAGATTGCTCATCTCCGCGAGATTGGCGCCCTTGCCGCCGAGCAGCGGACGCATGTCCGCGCGGCCTTCCGCCGCTCCCGCACCGAAGCTATAGACCCATTTCGTCATCGCTACCCCTCGACAATCGAGAAATCGGCAACGCTTCCCAGCGCGGAACGGATGCCGGACAGGAGTCGCAGGCGGTTCCGTCGCAGGCCGGGATCGTCGCAGTTGACCGTTACACGGTCGAAAAATGCGTCGACGGGTGCGCGCAGCGTCGCGAGCGCCCCCATCGCAGCGGCGAAGTCTTCCGTTTCCAGAGCGGTCGTGATCGTCTCGCGCGCCGCCGTCAGCCGTTCGAACAGCGCATGCTCTTCGGCAAGGTCGAGCAGCGTCGCCTCGGCCGTCTGATCGTAAGTCGCTCCGTCCTTCTTCTCCTCGATGCGAACGATGTTGCCGGCACGCCGGTAGGCGGTCAGCAGGTTGGCACCGTCCTCGCTGTCGAGGAACGCCTTCAGCGCATCGACCTTGGCGAGAAGCCGCACCGGATCGTCCTCCTCACCGACCGCGAAGACCGCGGCGACGAGATCGTGGCGGATGCCGCGCTCCCGCAGATGCACCTTCAGGCGATCGGCGAAGAAGCCGATCAGCCCGTCGAGCACCGCGCCTTTGTCGGCCGGCGCCACACCGCAATCCTCGTAGAGCGCCAGCGCACGAGCGAAGAGCTGGCGGAGCGAGATTCGGAGGCCGTTCTCGATGATCAGGCGGATGATGCCGAGCGCGGCGCGGCGCAGGGCGTAAGGGTCCTTCGACCCCGTCGGCCGTTCGTCGATGGCGAAGAAGCCGGCCAGGGTGTCGGCCTTGTCCGCCAGCGCGACGACGACCGCCAACGGCTCGGTCGGGCAACGATCGTTCGGCCCTTGAGGCGAATAATGGGCGGCGATCGCATCGGCGACATCCGCCCGCTCGCCCTCGGCGAGGGCATAATAGCGGCCCATGATGCCCTGAAGCTCGGGGAACTCGCCGACCATCCCGGTCGTGAGATCGGCCTTGGCGAGCAATGCGGCGCTGCGTGCCCGGTCGCGATTGGCGCCCGTGACGTTGTCGCAAAGCTCGCCGGCCAGCGCCTGAACGCGTTCGACCTTGGCACCCACCGTCCCCAGGGCGGCGTTGAAGACGATGTTGAAGAGCGCCGGAACCCGGTCTTCCAGGCGGACCTTGCGATCCTGGTCCCAGAAGAACTTCGCGTCGTGCAGGCGGGCGCGCAGCACGCGCTCGTTACCGGCGACGATGGCCTTGCCGCCGTCGGCGGTTTCCAGATTGGCGACCACGGCGAAGCGCGGCGCCAAACGGCCGTCCTCGGCTTCGAGAGCGAAATAGCGCTGATGATTGCGCATGGCGGTGGTCGGCGCCTCGGGCGGCAGGTCCATGAACGCCGCGTCGATCGTGCCGGTCAGCACCACCGGCCACTCCGCCAATCCCGCGGTCTCATGCACCAAGGCATCGTCGCCGGGATACCGATATCCCGCCGCCTCGGCCGCCGCCGTTACTCCGTCCGCTATCACCCGCCGTCTTTCCACCGGATCCAGGATCACCTTCGCCGCACGCAGCTTGGCGACATATTCCTTAAAATCCGTAACCTCGATCACATCGGGGGCCATGAACCGGTGGCCCCGCGTCGTCCGCCCGCAGGGAACGCCGACGTCTACAGCCACGACCGCCCCGTCGAACAGGCAGAGGATGCTCTGCAACGGGCGCACCCAGCGCAGGTCGCCACTGCCCCAGCGCATGGATTTGGGCCAGGGAAAGCCTGTCAGCACGTCGGGCATGAAGCCCGCGACCACCTCCTGGGTCGGCAGTCCCTTCCGCTCGATGACCGCGAAATAGAACCGGCCCTTGTCGGTCTCGCGTTCCTCCAACTGGTCGCGGCCGAGGCCCGTCGAGCGCAGGAAGCCGTCGATCGCCTGATCGGGGGCGCCGACGCGGGGGCCGCGGCGTTCCTCCCGGGTGTCCGGCTGGGCGCTTTGCAGTCCGTCGACCACCAGCGTCAGACGGCGCGGCGTGGCAAAGGCCTGTGCCTCGGTATAAGTGAGCTCGGCGAGGGTGAGCTGCTCGCAGACCAGCCTTTGCAGGTCGTCGGCGGCCCGCGCCTGCATGCGGGCCGGAATCTCCTCGGAGAACAGCTCGATCAGCAATTCGGCCATGTCAGCTCCGATCGCCGGTCTCATGGGCGAGCCAGCATTCGCAGCACGCCTTCGCCAACGCCCGCACCCGTCCGATATAGGCGGCCCGTTCGGTCACGCTGATGACGCCGCGGGCATCCAGCAGATTGAACAGATGGCTTGCCTTGATGCACTGGTCATAGGCCGGCAGCGGCAGCGACGCCTCGACCAGCACCTGACACTCCCGTTCCGCATCGACGAAGTGGCGGGACAGCGCCTCGGTATCGGCGTGTTCGAAGTTATAGGCTGAGAATTGGCGCTCCGCGGCCTGGAAGACGTCGCCATAGCGAACGCCGGCGCCGTTCCAATCGAGGTCGTAGACGTCCTCGACGCCCTGGACGTACATCGCCAGCCGTTCGAGGCCGTACGTAAGCTCGCCCGCGACGGGCCGGCAGTCGATGCCCCCCACCTGCTGGAAATAGGTGAACTGGGTCACCTCCATCCCGTCGCACCAGACTTCCCAGCCCAGGCCCCAGGCGCCCAGCGTGGGGCTTTCCCAATCGTCCTCGACGAAGCGGATGTCGTGGCGCAGCGGATCGATGCCGAGCGCGGCGAGGCTCGCCAGATAAAGGTCCTGAAGGTCCGGCGGCGACGGCTTCAGGATCACCTGGAACTGGTAGTAGTGCTGAAGCCGGTTGGGGTTCTCGCCGTAGCGGCCGTCGGTCGGCCGGCGCGACGGCTGCACATAGGCCGCCTTCCAGGGCCGCGGGCCCAGGCTTCTGAGCAGCGTCGCCGGATGGAAGGTTCCGGCCCCCACTTCCATGTCGTAGGGCTGCACGAGGACGCATCCCTGCTTGGCCCAATAGGACTGCAGCGTGAGAATGAGGTCCTGGAAGCTCGGCGCGCCCGTGTCGCCAGCGTTCATCGTCCGTTCGTTCCGTGGGTGATCGGCGCCGGGACCTTACGAATAGCGTGCATCGCGGTCAATGACCGCCCGCCGGGGGCGTCATCCGGGGTAGGGGCAGTCGCTTCGCCCGCAGGAGCGGGTATCGGGGCCGGCCGAGACGTAGGTACCGCACACCCGGCACTTGATCATGTCCTCGGCCGCCGGCTCGGCCGATTTGCGCGGCTTACGCACGGTATCGCGCGACGCGGCCTTGACCTCGTCCCGCCGTTGGCGGTCGAGCCGGCCGACCATCTTGAATCCGTACCACACCACCAGAATGATGGCGGCGAGGACAAGGAGCTTTCCGAAGCTGAACCCGAGCATTGCGCCTTTTAGGCCGGGTCGAGAAACGCGGTCAAGATTTGCTTCCCGCCAGGGGGGCCATGGCGCTGCGATTCGAATTCTTCGTCATCTCAGACCCTTCGACCTTGCCCG